>CBFGPN010000124.1:0-11647 GCA_965650675.1 uncultured Cellvibrio sp. | reverse complement strand
TTCGTATTGGCCAGTTGACTTTTGTAAACGTGATTTTGCATAAAAAGGTATTTTTGATTTCAAACATTCTATCCATTTGGATAAAAACAAAGGTTGATCTTCGGTATGAATGGTTTCAATCCAGCCTTGTCCCAAATGTGATGTGACGGGTTTACCTGTGTAATCCAGCCATTTTTTATTTAAAAACTCACAGTTGCCCTGAACGTCACAACTCCAGATAAGATGAGGCAAGCCCTGACTCAGTTGTTCCAACCTTTCTGAATCTTCGCGAATAATTTGTTCTTGATGCGCCCATTCCAATCCGTTGATTAGTGATTGATGTAAATTCTCTACTGCCAGATATTGTTTGGGTAAATAATCGAAAACACCATCGCGAACAACATTGGCCACCAGTTGTTGATCGGTATTATTGCTGACCATAATGATGGCAACCGGATGTGCGTTGCGCTGTTTCATCAAGCTGACAATTTCCGAGCCCAGTGCATCTTTTAATTGATAGTCCAGAATTGCGCAATCAAACTCGAATTGATTGATGAGGTTGCTGGCATCTTTGGCGGAGCTGCCTTCTTTTACATTGACATCCAAAGGAATTTTTTTAAGCAAGCGTAAAATTTTTTCACGATCAACATCGTCGTCATCTATGACGAGTACTTTTATGGATTCATCTGTTCTGCCTGAATAATTTATCATAGGATCACTTGGGTAAGGTAACTGCCATTTTGTAGGATTCCAGCAGTGCAGCCAGTTTTGCAAATTGTGGACCTACGCTTGATTTCACCATGTAGCCAGCAATGCATTCGTGGTAAGCGCGGGATCTGTCTTTGTCATCATCGGAGGTCGTTAACACAAATACGACACTGTCTTTTAGATGTTCATCGTTTCGGATGATATTCAGAAATTCAAATCCATTCATCCTGGGCATGTTCAGATCGAGCAAAACCAAAAAGGGCCTGATAATTTTTTTATCAGGATGTTTATTTAATAAAATATCCAAGGCTTCCTGACCATCGTTGGCGTGAACTATAGGATAGTCGATTGACAATTTTTTTAAATTTCGACTGACTGCTTCAGCCGCGACATCGTCATCTTCAACTAATAAAATAGTGACAGTCATTTTTTTATTTCCTCATTATTCGACAATATCTTTTCGTGGATAACGTGGCCAATAAACAGTAAAAGTAGTGCCACGCTGTCCATCTTTGGCGATTAATTCAATTCTTCCTCCATGGCTTTCAACAAGACGTTTTGCCAGAGACAATCCAATTCCACTGCCAGATCTGACACTATTGGTGAGTGTTTGGAACAGACGGAACACTCGTTCCTGGGCTGATTCGGGAATTCCGGGGCCGTTATCTTTGATATCAATTACGCAAAAACTGCCTTCACCTTTTACATTGATGTTAATTTGTGGATTTTCGCCGTCGTGATGTTTGAGTGCATTGCTGAATAGGTTGCGAATAACTGTTTCCAGTGGCGTTTTTGCCGTTGTAATTTCAGTTAATCGAATGTCGGTATTGATGACAAAGTTATCGGGTATGGGGTGCATTTCAACAATGCCTCGAATCAATTCGTGAAAATTAACGCGTTGTTGCTCTTTACTACGTTGACCGGCGCGCGCGTAAATCAATAAATCACTCACAAGATTTTCCATGCGTGAAATGCGAATTTTAATCCTATCGATATTATTTTTTACACTTTCTTGAACATTGTCACCCAGATCTTCCTGAATCCAATCAATTAAATCGGCAATTCCACGCAAAGGTGATTTCAAATCATGCGAGGCAACGTAGGTAAACTCTTCCATATTGGCATTCGCTTGGCGAAGACTTAATTCAAGTCGTTTACGTTCGGTGATGTCACTGATAACGGCCAGTACCAGAATTTCATCATCGACATTTACTGTATTGAGGCCTATTTCGATAGGGATTTCAGTTCCGTTTTTATGTTGTCCGGTTAGGTCGCGCCCTGCGCCCATAGCCCGTAAACTGGGTGCGCTGATGTAACTGCTGCGGTGTTTTTCATGCATCTGTTGATAACGTTCCGGTAACAAAATATCCATGGAATTACCAATCAATTCTTCTTTGCTGTAACCAAAAAGTTTGATCAGATTATCGTTAACAAGTTGGATCTTACCTTTTTGATCTACCAGAATTATGCCAAAGGGTGATGCGTCGATAACCTTGGAAAATTTCTGCTCCAATTGTTTGCGTTGGGTGATATCTACAACGGTTGCTATGACCAGATTTTCCGTATCTGATTCCAGTGGTGAAAGTCCCACTTCAATCGGAAATTCGGAATTATTTTTACGTCGGCCGAATAAATCACGCCCGACACCCATGTAGCGTGTGGATGGAGATGTCCAATAAGATTGTCTTAATTTGGCGTGGCCGGAAGACATGGAGACTGGCAGGAGTATATCGACTGATTGATTGAGCAACTCCTGTTCGTCATAACCAAACATTTTAGTCAATTCATTGTTGATATAGCGAATTATTCCATGATCGTTGCAAACAAGTACCCCCATGGGGACAGCATTAAGTAACTGTAATGCTGTCCTTGGATCTGTTATTTCGCCATTTGATTCTCTACTCATCTAATTGTCCTTTTGAGGGAAATCAGATGAAGTGTAGACTCATCTGAGTCAATTGTAAGAAGTCAAAAAGCTAAATATTTATTTGATTATTCATGCGCCAAATTTGGACAAATAATCCCCATGGGGGGCAACAACGCAGTAGCTTGCGAGGTTATACAGCCAGAGCAGGTTGGAAATTGGATTTTTCCAATACTTCTTCAGGCCTGATATTAATTGCATGTTGGCCTTTATCGCCTTGAATAATATCAAAATTGACTTTCTGTCCGGCTTTTAATGTTTTATATCCGTCCATTGTGATGGCAGAGTAGTGGGCGAATAAATCTTCACTACCTTCATCAGCAACTATAAAACCGTAACCTTTGGCGTTGTTGAACCACTTAACTGAGCCTGTAGGCATGATGGACTCCCTCTTCAGAGTAATAGGATTGGATTATGTGTGTGCACACTCGTTATTGTTTTCCCAAGTACTGCATTTGCTCGGGAGGTGATTCACAAGGAATCGATGGTGAGCATTTAAAAACTGCATTCAAATAACGCAGTTGGTGTTTTTTTATCCAACTATTGCACTAAAGTCAAGCGCTAGACCTTAAAGCTGTGAACTTCCCTGCTAAATGAGAATATCCCCAATTAAATCGCTTGATGTAGAATGCGTTTTGTCTCCCTTAATTTTTTCTTGTGACTATGAGCAATATTGATCTGCATCGTCTAACCTTAAGTAAAGATAATGAGAATCCTGCCGATGGTTCTCATGGGAACCTGGCGGTTTTGGAAGATAAGCCCCGATTAAAACGTCCTCCTCTGTACAAGGTTGTATTGTTAAATGATGACTACACGCCAATGGAGTTTGTTGTAGAAGTGCTGGAAGTTTTTTTTGGTATGTCGCGAGACAAGGCAACACGTGTGATGTTGACTGTGCATGTGCATGGAAAAGGTGTGTGCGGGATATATTCCCGCGATGTTGCTGAAACTAAAGCGGAACAAGTGAATCAATATGCCAAGGATAATGAGCATCCACTTGTCTGCGATATAGAAGCGGTTGAAGAGGACGACAACTAGCCCCATATCAAACCTATTCGAGCCAAAGCACGAATATTGCAGATCAGTAGTAACTGTCATTAAGGGGTAGAGACTATGTTGAGTAAAGATCTTGAAATCACCTTGAACCTTGCCTTCAAAGGAGCGAGATCAAAACGTCATGAATTCATGACAGTCGAGCATTTATTGCTAGCTCTGATCGACAACGATTCGGCAGCCAGTGTATTGCGTGCGTGTGGCGCTGATCTGGTCAATCTTCGAAAAGATTTAATTGAATTCGTTGATTCCACCACCCCTTTAATTCCAGAAAGTGATCCTGAAAGGGAAACCCAACCAACACTGGGTTTCCAACGTGTATTGCAACGTGCAGTTTTCCACGTTCAATCATCCGGAAAAACAGAAGTGACTGGTGCCAACGTGTTGGTTGCTATCTTCAGCGAGCAGGAAAGCCAGGCGGTTTACTACCTGAAACAACAGAGTATTGCGCGAATTGATGTGGTGAACTACATCAGTCATGGTATCCAGAAAGTGTCAGGGCATGGTGGGGATCATCTGCAGGATCAATCCAGCAGTCATTCCCAGGATCATCATGATGAAGAAACCTCTACCGGTGAATCTTCCAGCCAACATCCTTTGGATAGCTTTGCAGCCAATTTAAATGAAGCGGCTGTTCAGGGGCGTATTGATCCTCTGGTGGGGCGGGAGCTTGAAGTGGAACGGGTTTGCCAGATACTTTCCCGTCGTCGCAAAAACAACCCTTTGCTGGTAGGCGAGTCAGGCGTTGGTAAAACGGCGATTGCAGAAGGTTTGGCAAAACGAATTGTGGATGGTGATGTTCCAGAGTGTCTTGCGACCAGTGTGGTTTATTCGCTGGACATGGGCGCGTTGCTTGCGGGTACAAAATATCGTGGTGATTTTGAAAAACGATTCAAGGCGCTTTTGCATGAATTGAAGAAACAAAAAAATTCCATTTTGTTTATCGATGAAATTCACACCATCATAGGCGCAGGTGCAGCTTCCGGTGGAGTAATGGATGCATCCAATTTGTTAAAACCTTTGTTGTCGTCAGGAGAAATCCGCTGCATGGGTTCAACCACATTCCAGGAATATCGTGGAATTTTTGATAAAGACCGTGCGCTCTCACGTCGTTTCCAAAAGGTGGATGTGAACGAGCCCAGCGTGGATGAAACCTATCAAATTTTGAAAGGATTAAAATCACGTTTCGAAAAACATCACAACTTGCGTTACACCGACGCCGCATTGCGTTCGGCAGCAGAATTGGCTGAGCGTTATATCAACGATCGCTTCTTGCCGGACAAGGCAATTGATGTGATTGATGAAGCCGGTGCGTATCAACAATTGCAACCTGCCAGTAAACGCAAAAAAACAATTGGTGTTTCCGATGTGGAATCCGTTGTTGCCAAAATTGCACGTATACCACCAAAACATGTTTCAACTTCTGACAAAGAATTGCTACGCAAACTGGATCAGAATTTGAAGATGACCGTGTTCGGACAAAACGAAGCGATTGATACTTTGGCAACGGCGATCAAATTATCGCGTGCCGGTTTGAATGCACCTGAAAAACCGATTGGTTCATTTTTGTTTGCAGGTCCAACCGGTGTGGGTAAAACAGAAGTCTGCCGACAACTTGCAAAATGTATGGGATTGGAACTGGTGCGTTTTGATATGTCGGAATATATGGAACGTCACACAGTCTCCCGTTTGATTGGTGCTCCACCAGGGTATGTTGGTTTTGATCAGGGCGGTTTGTTGACTGATGCCATCACCAAACAACCACATTGTGTGTTGTTGTTGGATGAAATCGAAAAAGCGCATCCGGAAGTGTTCAATTTATTGTTGCAAGTAATGGATCATGGAACACTGACGGATAATAACGGACGCAAAGCCGATTTCCGCAATGTGATTTTGATTATGACAACCAATGCCGGTGCTGATGTTATGAGTCGTGCCTCGATTGGATTCACCCATCAGGATCATACAAGTGATGGTATGGAATCCATCAAGAAAATGTTCACACCGGAATTCCGTAACCGTTTGGATGCGATAGTGCAATTTGCATCACTGACATTGGACACTATCAAAACCGTTGTGGATAAATTCCTGATGGAATTGCAAACACAACTGGATGATAAACATGTGACTCTGGAAGTGTCCGATGACGCACGCGGTTGGTTGGCGATTCATGGTTACGATGTGAAAATGGGCGCAAGGCCAATGGCAAGATTGATTCAGGACAAGTTGAAAAAACCTTTGGCGGAATCAATTTTGTTTGGTGATCTTTCCGGTGGTGGTACTGTTACTGTTGATGTAGATCAGATGGCGGATGACATTACGATCAGTGTGAAAGCGAAAGAAGCTTCAGCGACTGTTTGATTTTCAGATCGCTTTTGAAAGGCATCCATTAATTGGATGCCTTTTTTATTTTATGTTTTGCAAAATACTCTTCAATGGTCTAACTAATTCTCATTAACCTCACAACGCTGCATAAACCTCATGCACATCGTCGTCGTCGTCGATTGCGGCTAAAAAGGTTTCAACTTCTGCCATTGCTTCGTCTGGCAAACTCATCGGATTCTTTGGTATATATCCAAGTTTTGCTGACACCACAGTAAAACCTTGAGCGGGTAGTGCTTTGGAAACCAAATCCAAATCGGTGATATCCGTAATAAATAATGTGCTGCCGTCATCTTGTACTTCAAAATCTTGAGCGCCTGCTTCAATTGCTGCCATTTCCGGATCAGCATCTTTATTCGAGGGTGATGCTTCAATCATTCCAACATGATTGAAATCCCAGGACACAGAACCGGATGATCCCAATTGGCCTTTACGAAATAAAACGCGCATGGATGAAATAGTGCGGTTCACATTATCAGTCAAACATTCAACAATCACAGGCACCTGATGCGGAGCAAAACCCTCGTAAGTCACTTTTTCATAAGTGACATTACCATCCAATTGCCCGGAGCCTTTTTTAATTGCACGTTCCAGCGTTTCGCGTGTCATGGATGCTTTTTTAGCTGCCTCTACTGCAAGACGCAAGCGCGGATTCATATCCGGATCAGCACCATTGCGCGCAGCAACCATAATTTCTTTAGTGAGTTTGGTAAACAATTTACCTTTTGCATTCGCTGCTTCTTCGCGGTGTTTTGCTTTCCACTGTGCGCCCATTTTTTTGATCTCTTGTTGGATTAAACATCAGTTCAGTTCCTCCCCCTGCCAAGAGGGAGGGTTAGGAGCGGGTAAAAATTCGCATTTAAAAATCCTTACCCCACCTTGGCCCTCCCCTTGGCAGGGGAGGGAAATACAAAAAATTAATTCTTATGCAACGCAGTATTCAATTGCAATGCGCTTTTGTTGGTGACAACTTCAACGCGTCCGCTGATGGAATTGCGACGGAAAACCAAATCATTTACACCAGCCAATTCACGCGCTTTGATGGTTTTCACTTCCTGTCCTGCATCGTCCAGAACAACGACTTTTGTTCCGGCGGTGATATACAAACCCGACTCAATTTTGCATCTGTCACCTAACGGAATTCCAGTCCCTGCATTAGCACCAATTAACGATTCTTTGCCAATACTGATGACAATATTGCCGCCGCCAGAGAGTGTGCCCATAGTTGAACTGCCACCGCCCAAATCAGAACCTGCACCGACAAATACACCGGCAGAAATACGACCTTCAATCATTGCCGGGCCTTCTGTTCCTGCATTAAAGTTTACAAAACCTTCGTGCATAATGGTGGTGCCTTCACCCAGATAAGCTCCCAAACGTACACGCGCTGTGTGTGCAATTCGAACTCCTTTGGGCACAACATAGTTTGTCATTTTTGGGAATTTATCAACACAGGATACCTCCAGCTCTTCGCCTTTTAAGCGAGCCTGTAATTGATGTTCTGCCAATTCGTTAATATCAATAGCGCCTTTATTGGTCCAGGCTACATTTGGCAATACGCCAAAAATTCCGGCAAGCACTGTTTGATGAGGTTTAACCAAACGATGTGATAACAAATGCAATTTTAAATAAGCTTCAGGTACGGAAGCTGGATTGGTGTCGGTTTCTAAAAATGTCACAACCAGAGGTCGTTTACTGTTAATTAATTTATTTGCGAGAGTTGCGTGTTCAATCAATGCATTTTTTTCCAGTGCAGAAGTGATTTCAATAATTTGTTGCTGATTGACAGCAATCGCTTGATTGCCTTGCCGATAATCCACAATACCCGCAATTATGGAGCTGACTTTGCTGTCAGGATGCAACAAAGGTGATGCATAAAATACCTCCAGCCATTCACCTTTTGAATTTTGTGTGCCTATGCCTAAACCTAATGCGTAAACTTGAGTCATGAAGTTGTCTCGTTTGTTAAATTAAAATAATTTTTGTTTCACCATCTCCCCCTGTGAAGGGGATGTTAGGGGGTGAAAATCTTTTTGTAGTCATCTTCTTTAAACCCAACATAACGAACTTTGCCGTTATCCAATAGAGGGCGTTTAATTAAAGTCGGGTGCTCCAAAAAAACCTTCACTGCATTTTTTTCATTTAATGTTTCTTTGGTTTTATCGTCTAATGCTTTCCATGTGGTACTGCGTTTATTCACCATGGCATCCAATCCCAATTCTGCAATCCATTGTTTAATTTGTTTTTCAGTCACGCCATCAACACGATAATCATGAAAATAATATTCAATTTTTTTGCTTTCCAGCCATGTACGGGCTTTTTTGACGGTGTCGCAGTTTTTGATGCCGTAGAGTTTGATCATTGGTTTTCTCTTTTAATCATTTTTAAATCCCCCCTGTCCCCCCTTTTTCAAAGTGGGGAACTATCTGGCTACCTAACAGGGTAGTCAGGCTCCTCACTTTGAAAAAGGGAGGCGGGGGAGGGATTTACGTTTTCAAAACAACCTTCGCTTTCTTGCGATTCGGATAACAGGTTCTGCATATTTCGCACACTGTGCCATCACATCCGCGAGCTGAACAAAATTCGCGCCCATAATAAATGATTTGCAAGTGCAGTGCATTCCAGCTGGATTGCGGAAACAGGCGTTTTAAATCTTTTTCTGTTTGCGTCACATTGGTGCCATCCGTTAATCCCCATCGTTGCGCCAGGCGATGAATATGGGTATCCACAGGAAATGCAGGGTGACCAAATGCCTGACTCATGACGACACTGGCGGTTTTGTGTCCGACTCCCGGCAAACTTTCCAATGCTTGCCAATCTTCTGGAACTTGTCCTTGATATTTTTCTACTAATATTTGCGATAAAGCTGAAATTGCTTTGGATTTTTGTGGTGACAAACCACAGGGCCGAATAATGTCCTGAATTTTTTCAACAGGCACTTTTGCCATATCCTGTGGGTTATCCGCTAGTGCGAACAATGCAGGTGTAATTTTATTCACGCGCTCATCAGTGCATTGTGCGGATAAAAGCACCGCAATTAATAATGTATAAGTATCTTTATGCTGCAAGGGAATGGGTGGTGCAGGATAAAGACTTTGCAATTTTTGCAAAATAAAATCGACGCGTTCTTTTTTGGTTGGATTTTTTGTGGTCATAGACCTTGCACAAACAATTTAATTCGTTCAGCCGCTTCAATACATTCAGCCAAAGGTGCAACCAGTGCCATGCGTACATAATCTTCGCCGGGGTTTATACCATCAGCTTCTCGCGCTAAATAGCTGCCTGGTAACACGGTTACTTTTTGTTGTGCAAACAATTGTTGCGCGAACAGTTCGCCTTTAATTGAAGTTTTCGGCCAGAGATAAAAACTGGCATCGGGCTTTTCAACTTTTAATGCACCATCCAGAATGTCTAAAACGGCATCGAACTTTTCACGATAAGCCTGACGATTGGCAATAACATGCTGTTCATCTTGCCATGCTATAGCGCTGGCAATTTGTGTCGGTACTGGCATAGCGCAACCGTGATAAGTGCGATAGAGCAAAAATTTTTCCAGGATTTTGGCATCGCCCGCAACAAAGCCCGAGCGCAAACCGGGCAGGTTGGATCGTTTGGATAAACTGTGAAAAACCACACATCGGGAAAAATCATTGCGTCCCAGTTCAGCGCAGGCTTGAAGCAATCCCGCCGGTGGATTTTTTTCATCAAAATATAATTCTGAATAACATTCATCAGAAGCGATTACAAAATTATATTGATCAGCAAGTGCAATTAACTTCTTTAATTGTTCCGATGACATAACAGCGCCGGTTGGATTGCCGGGCGAACAAATAAATAATAGTTGCGTATCCTGCCAAATAGATGCAGGTACAGAATCAAAATCCGGAATAAAATGATTTTCTTCTGTGCAATTTAAAAAATAAGGTTGTGCGCCTGATAAAATCGCTGCGCCCTCATAAATTTGATAAAACGGATTGGGAGAAACCACTACAGGATTTTTTTTGTTGCGATCAACAACGGCTTGTGCAAATGCAAATAAAGCTTCACGCGTGCCGTTTACTGGCAAAATATGTTGGTCGAAATTAATTTTTCCGTTTAACCTAAATCGGTTATCCAGCCAGTCGGCAATAGCTTTGCGTAATTCCGGAATACCTTTTGTTGTAGGGTAGCTGGATAATTTATTCAGATTGTTGATTAAACTATCCAACACAAATTGTGGTGGTTGGTGTTTGGGTTCGCCGATAGACAACATGATGTCAGTTAAAGTTGCAGGTGGATTAGCACCGGCTTTTAACGCTGCCAGCTTTTCAAAAGGATAGGGATGTAATAAATGTAAATCGGGATTCATAACAACTCTTGTTCGTTGGTAGGGTAGGCATAAAGCGAAGCGTGCCCACCTGATATAACTCGACAGCGTGGGCACGCTTCGCTTTATGCCCACCCTACATTTTTACGATTAAATTTTATCTACGCGTTTATCGAGCTCTTCACAAATATCGCGTTGCAAACGTTCAGCCAATGCAGGATCAACAATCGGTTTTCCATCAGCAGTGACAATAAAGAAAATATCTTCTACTCGTTCACCCAAAGTGGCAATTTTTGCGTTGAGCAATTGAATATCGGAATTAATAAAAATGCGGCCGATACAGGCCAATAATCCAGGACGATCCGGGCTTATTACTTCCAATACACTGCAATTACGAATGCTATCGATATGCAGGCTGGTGCGTGTTGGTGATGCAAAATATTTCAAACGTCGAGGAGTACGGCGGCCAATTAATTCGCGATAGTTATCGACCAGTGATAATTCCTCTTCCAGTGCTTGTTGTATTTGTTTGCGTTGATCCGGGTTGTCATCGAGTGGCTCACTGTTTTCATCCAGCACGAAGAATGTGTCAATGGTGTAACCTGATTTGGAACTGTAGATTTTCGCATCCTGAATGTTTAAATTCAGTTCACTCAATAGGGTTGATGCTGCGACAAATACATTTTTCTGATTTTTGGTATAAATAAAAATTTGTGTGGCACCTTCCAATTCCTTGTTGGATGCCTTTTTAATCAATACCAAAGGTTTGTCATCCTGATGTTCGATAATGGCCTGTGTTTGCCATGCAATATCGGTGAAATCTTCGCGTAGAAAGTAATCTTCACCCATGTCAGCCCAGACTTCGCGAATAGTGCTTTCCGAAATTCCCTTGCGGGTAAGATTGCGAATAACAGCTTGCTGGGTTTCTTCAATTAAATCCTGTTTGTCGATGGTGTTTTCAAGCCCGCGCCGCAGTACACGGCGCGTATCCAGATAAAGCTGTCGCAATAAGCTTGCACGCCAGGGGTTCCACAATTGATTATTGGTGCCGTTAATGTCCGCTACAGTTAAACAATAGAGATAATCCAAATGTAATTGGTCGCCCACTTTGTTGGCAAATTGAAGAATGACATCAGGGTCGGAGATGTCCTGTTTTTGTGCAACAGCAGACATCAATAAATGTTTTTCAACCAGCCAGCAAACCAGACGGGTTTCGCGTGGTGAAATTTGATGGCGTTTGCAAAACTCTTCTGCGTCAACAGCACCTAAAGTGGAGTGATCTCCACCGCGACCTT
>CBFGPN010000123.1:0-11949 GCA_965650675.1 uncultured Cellvibrio sp. | reverse complement strand
GTAAGGTCCCGAATAAGCCAGGTTATATTGGTTAAACAATTCGTAAAAATCATTTTGGCTAATCGAACTGGTCAACTGTTTTTCATTCAACCGCGACCAATCAATACTGATGGATGCATTGCTGTGATGTAACTCACCAACACCATGAACGCGAGGACGATCTCCATCAGTCCATATTTTATATCGACAATCTTCCTGATGCCGCTCAATGGTGGTAAATACATCGACAGGTGAATCAACAAATATTGGAGATTGCCAACGCACATTGGATAATTGATTTTTTGATTTAAGATCAAAGGAATCCAGGGCTTCCTTCAACATCACAATATAAGCAGCACCCGGTAATAATTCACGACCATCAAATTGATGATTAAATACCACTTCATGCTCCATGGTAAATCTGGATTTAAATGTCAGCCCATTTTGGGTGCTTCTTTCAAAATCCACCGACTCCAACAACAATTGATTGGTTAATAGACGTGAATAACCCGTTTCTTCTGTCACTGCTATTTTTTCAAAAGACAGTGAATTTCCTTTATACCAATAGGATTTTTTGTCAAAACAATAAGTAGGCAATGGAATTTTACAACCATCGATATGGTTGAATATTTTTGCAAAATTGACGTTACCACCCTCTGCCCAATAGCTGGCAAGAATATTTAATTTTTCGATATCAATCATGGACGAATCGATTTCATCATAAATCCCTTCTTCCATCATCTCCATTTCAGCAAAACCACGATAGATTCCTGTTACTGATTGATCACCTGCAATCGCAGCCTTTAATTTACTGAGCAGGTCATCAAGAGATCTGGTGATAATCGCAATACGCGACTGGAATATTGTTTTTCCTGTCTGCAAGGTTTTAACAATGCTGGCAAAATCATGGGTATTGGCGAAAAGTGATTGTCCTGTTTTTATATCGTCCAGGAAATCAATCAGCTTTTGCAGATACTGAATCAGCGAATCTTCATTGCGCGCTGATATAGGTACAACAACAGGATAATCAATCGATGAATTGATTAAAGGTTTATTTGATGTGCCTGCTTCCACCAATAAAAATGCATTACTGCCACCAGCACCAAATGAACTGATACCCGCCACCAGGCGATTATTTTCAGGCTGCCAGGCATCAAGCTGTGTATTAACCCTGAATGAAGAATTTGCAAAATCCAGATTGGGATTTAATGTTTCTGCATGCAATGAAGGAAATAATTTTTTCGTTTTCATTTGCAACAAAACTTTGGTTAACCCTGCAATTCCTGAAGCGGCTTCCAGATGCCCGATGTTGGATTTGACAGAACCCAATGCACAGCTTACAGGTGCCTCTATTCCATCAAAGGCCTTTTTCAGCCCTTGCAACTCAATGGGATCACCTAAAGGTGTACCGGTACCATGAGCTTCTATATAGGAAATATCGGCAGGATTAATACTTGACTGATCAATTGCTTCGCGAATTAATGCAGCCTGCGCTTGTGGATTGGGAACATTGTATCCGTTACTTTTTCCACCGTGATTAATTGAACTGGCATTGATCACACCGTAGATATGGTCTTTATCTGCCAGTGCTTTTGATAAAGGTTTTAACAATACACTGCCCACACCTTCACCTGGAACATAGCCATCACCACCTTCACCAAAACTGCGACAACGCCCGTCTGTTGATAAAAATTGTGAGCCTGATAATTGCAAATACTTGTAAGGGTGCAGAGTTAAATTAACTCCGCCTGCAATCGCCATTTCACATTGATTATTGCGTATGGCTTCACAAGCCAGATGAATTGCAGTCAATGACGACGAACACATGGTATCGATCGTCATACTGGGGCCGGTGAATCCAAACCAGTAGGAAACCCGATTGGCGACTGATGCGTAATTGGATTCCGGGTATTTTTTACTTTGTACAGGTTCAGTATCTATGCCACTAAAATGATAGTGACTCCACATAATGCCGGCAAACACACCTGTTCTGGAATTTGCCATTTGTGTTTTTGTATAGCCCGCATCTTCTATGCAATTCCAACTGGATTCCAAAAACAATCTTTCCTGTGGATCCATTGTGATTGCGTCAGTTGGTGACACATTAAAAAACAAAGGATCAAATTGATCGGCGTGTTCGATAAAACCACCCCATTGACTGTAGTTCTTACCTGTCGCATGGCGATTTTTGTTAAAATATTTTTTGTTATCCCAGCGCCATTCCGGAATTTCCTGAATGGAATCGCGACCAGCCAATAAATTTCGATAGAATTCCTGAATATTTTCTGCATCAGGATATCGACCCGCCAAACCAATAATCGCAACAGGTTCCCTGTTGTTAATGTGAACTGATTGTTTGCTGGACATCAGTGTTTGTCGGCGGTTATGTTTTATCGCATGGATTGACTTGCCTGGTAATGAATGCTGTGCAACAAATTGATCCACTTTTACATGCGGATTATGGTTTTTATCCTGATTGATTTTCTGTGCAATCACTGCGATATGCTGTTTCACAAAATAATCACTCAAAGCCTTCACATTTTGATACTCAAAAAATAAAGTCTTTGGCAATTCGCCGAATATCCCGGATAACTTCCTGGTAATATTCAAGGTCATGACTGAATCAATACCATAGGTGCCAAAGGATTCCGTCAAAACAATTTTATTAAGATCCCATTTGGTTTCAGCACTGATCAGCGATTTAATTTGGTTAACTACCCAGCTCCTGGCATCATCGGTATTTATTTCAGAAGCAATGGAATTATCCACATCGTGAATTGCAGTTGAAACTGCCTGATTAAGGTGATTATCCTGGAATAGATTGTTCAATATTTCGCTGTCGCCGTAGCTAACCGCAATTTGCGCTGTATCATGTTGAGCAAGGCAAAATTCCAGAGCTGCCAAACCGGTTTCATTAGGCAATGGCATCAACCCGGTTTCTTCACGAAGTTTTTGCAGATTATCTGCAGACAATTGCATACCACCTTGCGCCCAGTAGGGCCAATTGATGGCAAGTGTTTTGCCACTGCGTTCGCCTTTTGAAACCTGCTGGCTTCTATCATGCGCAAACAGGTCAAGGTAATTATTAGCCAATGCATAATCTGTTTGACCGGCATTACCAATAATCGATGCCAGCGAAGAAAAGACGACGAAAATATCCAGATCCAAATCAGCAGTAACTTCATCAATAATTCGTGTGCCGTAAATTTTTGGCGAAATGACTGCATCAAAATCAGCTTGTGTTTTATTAAAAATCCAGGAATCCCGTGTACAACCTGCACTGTGGATTACGCCATTAAGACAACCCAATCTTGCGAGGGATTTTTCAATAACAGATTGCATTTCGTCCCTGTTGGTGACATCTGCCGAAAAATAAACAGCTTCACTGCCCAGGTTTTTCAGCTCTTGCAACAACCGGGATACAGATTCGTTATGACCTGAACGACCAACAAGAATCAGATTGGCCTGGTATTCTTTCGCCAAATATTCAGCAACAATTTTGCCAATGCCCTGTGCACCACCGGTAATTAAATAACTGCCGCCAGTTTTTAAATGGCGAACTGGATTTTCTGAAGCAGTTACCGGGATATATTGCTGTACAAAAAACTGCTCGTTTCTATATCGACTCATCACGGAAACACCGTGGGTTTTCCTCCTTGAAGAATCCATATTGATAATGTTCAGCAGATTTTCATCACTGATATCTTTCGCATATTCAAGACTACTGCAAACAATTCGGGAATTTTCCTGTTGAAGCGACTTCAACATACCCGTCAAAGCTTTCACCGGATTAAAGGGATAGTCTTCTACCAGAAGAGTTAAATGCACGAAGCTAATAGAAGAATTATCCATCAAGCTGATTGACAATGATTTCACTGTTTTGAATATTTCTGACAATAAATGGTCATGATCATCAGCCGCAGTTGCAATCACTATTTGCAATTCAGGTTTTTCATTATTCCGGGTTAACTGATTTAAAATCCGTTTCCAGGAATTCACTTGTGAAAGATCTGCTTTTATGGACTGGGCATCAACCTGGATAAATTGTGTATCAGGAGCTAGATGCAAACCCTTGAATCCAACAGGTTGTTTTTTACCAAAATCAATATAAATTTTGTTGTAATCCACGACCGCTGAAGTAACCGGTAATGTTTTCCAATTTTCAACCCAATAAGCAACTTCCGGTTTTGCGCTTGTTTTTATGGGCAGTGCTTTATTAGCTATTGCAGCCACAACGAAATCATGGACAGCAACCAGACAATTTCCATTTTCATCACAAACATGAATGTCAAATACCAGATTACCTGTTTCTTCATCCTGATACTTTAATTGCCCGTATAGATCACTGGCGATGGATAAATCCTGTTCCGTATAAATTAAACGATTGCAAAATGAAGGAACGTATTGCGTTTGACTTTGGGGATCCAATTGTTCTATCAGTGCAAATAAACTTTGGAAAGCGGCATCAATCACCACAATATTGGATAAGTGGATATCACCCGACCTGCTGGTGTTGTTGATACTGGCTGCGAGTTCTTTTCCTTTTATTACGATAGATTCCAGTGATTTGAACACTCCGGAATACTGGAACCCCCTGATGCTTAATTTTTCATAAAAATGGGATGCGTCTGTTTTAGTCGCTGATGAGCTTCGTAAATTCGTTATAGCTGCTTTTTTGTTTTGCAGCTGAATGGAATTATTTTTTTCCAGAATCAATTCACCGGATGCATAAACCTGTTGCCAATTGTTATTGGCAACAATCTCACACACTACCTTGTCTGTAGAAGGTTCCAGTAAAATTGCTGTTTCTATTGGTTCTTTTACATAGAGTGGGTTTTGCCATTGCACATTTTCAAATCCTGAAACGTGATTGGCTCCTGCCAAATGAGCAGCAACCCTGGCAATTTCAAAATAAGCCGCGCCGGGTAACAGTGCTTTATCCAGAACACGATGATGCTTCAAATAAGCATCACTGGTTTTAAACGTTTTTGTATAAGCTTGTTGATCAAAAGTTGAAATATTTTGATCAATCAAAGAATGCAAACTTGCATGTGCGATAGCATTGGCAATCACTGCATCAGATCGACGATTAATCCAGAAGGACGATGTCTGGAAAGGTGCCACCGGCATTGGAATTCTGTAAGCCTGCGTACCCGATTGTAAAAGACTCCAGTCAATCACGGCACCCTGAACCCATAAGGCTGCTACTTTTGAAAATTCCCGGTGTTTAATCAAGCTATTGATATATTCACGACCCGTTTCGCCAGAAGGTAAAAATGAATTGTCTTTATTGGCACCTGAAGCATTTGCATTAAAAATTCCTGCTGCTGTCAAAGATGATTGATAAGTTTTTAATTGCTGGATCAAAATGTCATGGTTATCTGCAATCACAGCGAGGCGTTCAACTTCCATATCGCGCCCTGCCTGCAAGGTATAGGCAACATCATCCAGTGACACCTTTTCCTTTTCTGTTTCCAGGAAGCGAATAAAATGATTGATATAGCCGCGCAGTCTGGATTCATCTTTTGCTGAAAAAATAAAAATTCGTGTTTTTTTGGTGTGATCAATTTGTTTATTACGAAGCGGCGATTCTTCAATAATCAAATGACTATTGGAACCACCCGCACCAAATGAACTGATTGCTGCACAACGTTTTGTTCTTGGCAATCCTGTATTTCGCAAGCTGCCTGTCCAGCTGGCTAATTCTTTTTGCAAATAAAAAGGTGAGGACTCCAAATCAATATTGGGATTTACCTGATCACAATGCAGGCTTGGCACCAACAAATCGTGTTTCAATTGCAACAAAATTTTGGTGAGGCCTGAAACGCCTGCTGCGGATTCAAGATGGCCGATATTGGATTTCACCGATCCCAATGCACAATATTGTCGTTTGGGGGACTGTGCTGAATAAGCCTGTGAAAGCCCGGTAATCTCAATAGGATCACCCAATTCTGTGCCTGTACCATGGGCTTCAACATAGGAAATAGCTTCCGGATTTATTTTGGCTTTTTCCAATGATTTTTTAATTAATTCCGCTTGCTGTACCGGATTGGGGACTGTATAGCCATTGGTTTTTCCACCGTGATTAATATGCGACGCTTTAATCACACCATAAATATGATCTTTATCGGCAATTGCTTGCTCCAACGATTTCAACAACACAACACCCACACCTTCACCGGGAACATAGCCAGTGCCACCCGCACCAAAACTTCTGCAGCGACCATCTGAAGATGCAAAATTTCCCTGCGCCAAACGCAAATATTTATTGGGGTGTACAATTAAATTCACACCACCTGCCAAAGCGTAATCAATTTCACCGGATTTAATTGCTTCACATGCCATATGTATGGCAGTCAATGAAGAAGAACACATGGTATCCAGACCTACACTCGGCCCATGGAAATCAAAATAGTAAGACACACGATTGGCAACTGACGAAATCAGTGATTCGGGAACACTGCCTTGTGTTTCATACGCCGGATCAACACCCAGTAATTGGTATTGGCTCCACATGACACCCGCATAAACACCGACTTTACAATTGGATAAACTTTTTCCGGTATAACCTGCATCCGCAATAGCCTGCCAGGATGTTTGTAAAAACAATCGCTCCTGGGGATCAATCAAACTGGCTTCTTTGGGTGACACATTAAAAAATAACGCATCAAATTCATCGTGACCTTTTACAAAACCACCCCAGCGACTGTAAGTTTTTCCTGCTACACCGCGCTCCTCACTGAAATAAGCGCTGTGATCCCAACGCTCAAGCGGGATTTCTTCAATACAATCTTTTTTATCGACCAGATTTTTCCAAAACTCTTCCAGATTATCCGACTGTGGATAACGGCCACTGATACCTACTATGGCAATATCCGTATTTTTTCTCACATCTATTGAAGGATAAGACTTTCTGAACCTGTCGGATACAAAATTAATATTATCAGCCGATTTTTCTTCTATCGGACTTATGACGGGAGCAACATAGCTATTAGCATTTTCTACTTTTAAATTAATGCCCGTTACTTCAATCAATTGCAAAAAATAATTTTTGACAAAATACTCTGCCAGAGCCTCAATGTTCTGGTATTCATAAAATAATGTTTTGGATACTTTGCCAAATCCTTCTTCCAACTTCTTGTTCAACGACATATACACAACGGAATCCATACCGAAATGCTCAAAAGGCGCATCGGATTCCAGTTTTTCATAGGGGGTTTTCATTTCATCTGAAATTAACAGCTTGAAATAATGTTCGGTTTCTTTTTTTACTCTTTCACGTTGCTCATCTGTCAGGTCATTTAATAGTGCAATTTTTTGTTGTTTGTCTTCATGAATCCAGTTTTTTAATGCTTTGGCTGTTTTTTGTTGATCGCCATACATGTGCATTACAGATGATTCATCCAAATGTAGACAGACTTCTATACAACGTAATCCTTGACGAGCATCGATAGGCAACATGCCAAACAAATCATGCATACTCTTGCTGGTCACTTCGTCCAGCTGCATGCCGCCTTCAGACCAGAGGGGCCAGTTAATCGAGAGTGTTTTGCCTCTGGCATTTCCTGATGCCACAAGCGAATTACGATAAACTGCAAAGTCGTCCAGAAACCCGTTTGCATAAGCATAATCTGCCTGACCGGGGTTACCAAAAACAGCAGCAATTGAAGAGAAGAGGATAAAGAAATCCAATGGCTGATCATGAAATACGGTATCGAGATTCAGTGTTCCATTGATTTTCGGCAATATTACGTCGATGACGTCCTGATTTTGTTTATTAAAAATAAACGCGTCTTTTTTAACGCCAGCACAATGCAAAATTCCGTTTAATTTTCCATACCGGCTGATAATAGCCGCTTTTAGATTATGCAAATCCTGAAGACTATTAACATTGGCTTGAAGATATTGGACAGACCCTTTCTGTAACGGATTATTAAGTGTATTTAATGCCTGTTGTTGTTCAGCTGTCAGCGGCGACCTTCCAGTTAGCACCAGATGCAAATCATGTTGAGAGATGATTTCTTTTGCGAGTACAAAACCTATCCCTTTCAATCCACCCGTTAATAAGTAAACACCATCTTGTTTAAAGACAGGTATTGCAACGTCCGACTGTGGAATACTGGATTCCGTTATTTGCTCTATGTGATTCTTATATCGCATCTTGTCCTTATACATAACAAGATGAGGATTAAATTTTGCATTAAGTAACTCGTTAACCAGTTGCTGACTAAAAAATCCTTTGTTCTCAACTTCTGCAAACACTATATGTTTGCCAAGATATCCCGGATTTTCCAGAGCAAGCGTTTTATAAAAAGCAGTTGTTGATGCGCCACTCTGAATAGAAGCTTGTGATTTCGTTTCTGTTGAAATAAAACGAATATTGCTTACAAGCCTTGATTGCAACAGTTCCCTGATCATGCAGATCTGAAATTGTATTAACTGCGTTGATACTTGATTTTCGTTCTCACCGTCAATCAGCTTATCCCTGCAATCCAGCCAGGCAACATATTCCGGCTTTATATTTTTTACAGTCAACTCTTTCAATAACAGTTTTACATGATCCAATTCATTCAATGACAAGGCAATCGAATCTTCATTTACCTGAAAATTATCACTGGTTATTTTTATGGATGTAATGGAAAAGTACTGTTGCAGTAATGGCAAATCAATTGATCTCGAAAATGATTCAGCATTTCCTATCAACAACAGAGATGGTTTGTTTTTACCGGCAAGATTTTGGTTATAGACTACCGGATCAAGAGTATTTAAAGGTGCCGGCGTGAAGATATTACGGTAATACAGATAATCAGCGACATTGGCCATGGAATCCATGGTACGTTTGATCTGTACCAACTTGAGGCCAGATACTTTTAACAATATCAGCCCTTCTTCATTGGTGAGAGTAACATCAAAATATTCTGCATTATCCTGCCCGGACAAATTTTCACGATGAGTCACTACTGAATAACAACGCGGTGTCAGTGGATGGTAAATTTCCAAAGAGTCCATCGAGTGTGGCAAATAATGTTTATGCAGATTACCCAATCGCTGGTTAACCAGAATCAACACTGCTTGCATGGAAGCATCCACAATTCCAGGATGTAATGCATCAATATCCTTTTGATTGTCACGACCTTCGATACTGGCCAATGCACGGTTATTTTTAAAATTTAAATTCAGTATACGTTTGAAACTGGAACCATAGAGCATGCCTTTTTCCTGAAAAGAGTCATAACATTGTTTCTGACTCATAAACTCCGGCAATTCTTTCCTTAATAAATCGATATCGATTTTTTCTGATTCGCCCAAATCCAACGCGTGATAACTCAATCGGCCAGTGCAGTGAATAGTGCCTTTTACGCTGTTATTCAATGTTGAAAAAATCTGGAAATCAACCTGATCATCAACGGGATGTAAACTGATTTTTACCGTTTGCGGGCCATCAGATACTTCAATTGGATTGCGCCAGACAACATTTTCAATTCTGGTCACTTTATGCGGTATGTTACAAAGATTACCGGAAGATCTTGCCATTTCCAGATAAGCGACGCCTGGTAATATTTTTCGCAAGTTGATCATGTGATCTTTTAAATAAAACTCATCACCGGTAAACGTTTTTTTGTAGCATTGCACTTCCAACGTGGACTCATTCACATCCACCAAAGAGAAAGCTGATTCACTATTGTGTGATCCTGTGTTTACAGAATCGGCTTTTGCTTTTATCCAGTATTTTTCTTTTTCAAAAGGATAAGTCGGTAAACTGATGCTTCTTGCACCGGATGCCAGTATCGTTTGCCATTCTGCATCCTGACCTGCAACATAAAAATTCAATAAATTCTGTAAATTTCCCCGATATTCAGCTGGCTCCACGTTATTGGCTGAAACTATTTTTGCTAACAATTCACTAACAACACCTTTTATATCGGGTTTTGTTTTGGATGGAACCCAGGACTTGAGCTGGTTAATCAGATCCTGATAGCTGTTGACCACAAATCCTGTTCGATATTTGAAGTGACAACGTCCGCGCATCAATGTCAGTGATATATCCTTGACTTTCGCCTCCGGATTTTTTTCGACCCAACCACACAAATCAGCAATTTTTTGAACCAGTGCCGATTCTGTTTTGGCCGATAACAATATCAAATAACCTGATGGTTCTATCACATCCTGATTAATGGTAATTAACGGGGCCTCTTCCATCACCAAATGCGCATTGGTTCCACTGAAACCATAAGAACTGACTGCACTACGACGCGGAGATGCTGAAGGTTGCGGCCAATCAACCAACTGGTTGTTGATGTAAAACGGACTATTTTCATAATCCAGATGTTCATTAACTGTTTGGAAATTTAAATTGGCAGGAATTTTTTTATGCTTCATTGCCAACATAGCTTTCAGTACACCGGTTACACCTGCTGCTGAAAGTGTGTGACCAAAATTGGTTTTGGATGAACCAAGAGCACAAAAATGCGATTGATCTGTGTAATGGCGAAATGATTTGCTGAGCGCTTCGAATTCTATTGGGTCACCCAGTTTGGTGCCTGTGCCATGCGCTTCCATGTAGCCAATACTGGCCGGTGAAACATTTAATTTTTGATAAGCTTCCAATTGCAATTGCGTTTGTGCAAGCGAACTGGGTGCAGTAATACCATTGGTTTTACCATCCTGATTGGAAACACCTCCCAAAATCACGCCGTAAATTTGGTCACCATCGGCAATGGCTTTATCCAATCGTTTCAGCAAAATTACCGACATGCCTTCACCGGGAACAAAGCCATTGGCACTGTTATCAAATGCTTTGCTATTGCCATCTTCGCTGAGCATTTGCGCCTTGCTCATCATGATGTACAAATTGGGTGTGATGTAGAGATGTACTCCACCCGCCAATGCCAATTCAATATCACCTGCTTGTATCGCTTTAACGGCAAGTTCTACTGCAATTAGCGAAGATGAACAGGCAGTATCAATCGTGATACTGGGACCTTTCAAATTTAACAGATAGGAAATTCTTGCGGATAAAATTGAAGCTTGCGTTCCCATCAACTCAAATAAATCCATTTCGTGTGGCGTTGCATTAAGAACGTTGGTGTAGTCGCAATTGAGCGAACCTGCATAAACACCGCATTTGACACCACTTAAACGACTATCGTTGTAGCCTGCATCCTCAAACGCTTCCCAGCAACCTTGCAAAAAAAGTCGCTGTTGTGGATCCATACGCTCAGCTTCTTTGCTGGAAATATTAAAAAAATGTGGATCAAATTCATCGATAGATTCAAAAAAACTTCCATATTGGCAATAGGTTTTATTGGGTTCATCGCGATTCTCACTGAAAATTTCTGCAAGATCCCAACGCTTGGCAGGAATAGCGCCAATCGAACTATTGCCATTGGCAAACTGATTCCATAAATCGGCAAGGTTGTTGATACCGCCAGGGTATCGGCAGGCTGCACCTATGACGGCAACAGGGATTTGACTGGAATCCAATGATTGTGCTTTGGATTCCGTGTGGTCTTTCAGCTTTTCTTCCAGTTTTAATATTTTTTTATAAGCCAGCTCAAGACGTTTCTGATCAGAAATTTGCGACATAACATTAATCCTTTGAAGCAAAGATGTAAAAATCCCGTTTATTTAAAAACGAATTAAAACCAAATAAAAAATGTGTAAATGACTTGATTTTGAAGAAGATGCAGGACGTATTAAATACGATAGAAATGACAAGATTATTTCATTTCCTTTGTGTTCCGATATCCTGAAAACCGGAATTCACCCACACCTCCTTGCTTGTTGAGCATCAAGATGTCACCAAAAACTTCTATCTGGACACCTCAATCAATCAAATCCTTAACAACAAATAAATTCACCGTTTTTTGATACTAAAATCAAATTTTTAATTTTGCAACTATTTTTTTATTACCAAAATTAAGGCGCCAATTTTGTCGTTATTTTCATTAACTATTAATAAAATGCTAT
>CBFGPN010000122.1:0-11967 GCA_965650675.1 uncultured Cellvibrio sp. | reverse complement strand
CATCTTAAATCCCTCCCCCGCCTCCCTTTTTCAAAGGGAGGAGCCAGTCCCCTCCGCTTGCCAAGGGGAGGGTTAGGGTGGGGTGAAATTATTTCCAATCGAGAATCAAAAAATGCAAGTCATCCTATCCGCCTTAATCCTTTTTCTACCCGCATTATTCGCCATGCTGATTTTGCTTTGGCTAAGAAAACAAAACTGGATTATCAAATTAAGCAGCATTTTATTGGCAACGTTAATTGTGATTAACACCTATCACATTTATTTTCCAGATCAGGATTTGCATACACGTTACGCTAATGTGTTGTTGAGTTGAACTTAAAACTCACCTAAAAATCCACCTGACTGGTGTGCCCAAAGTTGTGCATAAATGCCACCCAGTGCAATTAATTCGTTGTGAGTGCCTTGCTCAATAATCTGACCTTTGTCCAGTACGATTAATTTATCCATAGCGGCAATGGTGGAAAGGCGATGGGCAATTGCGATCACCGTTTTTCCCTGCATGAGTTGGCTTAAATGTGATTGAATGGCAGCTTCAACTTCTGAATCCAGTGCAGAGGTTGCTTCATCCAAAATTAAAATGGGGGCGTTTTTAATTAATACACGGGCAATCGCGATGCGTTGACGTTGGCCACCGGATAATTTTACGCCGCGCTCACCAACATGAGCATCGTATCCCTTGCGTCCTTGATTATCACAAAGACCTAAAATAAATTCATGTGCCTCGGCCAGTTTTGCAGCTTGAATCATTTCGTCTTCAGTTGCTCCGGGACGACCGTACAATAAATTGTCGCGAATTGATCTATGCAATAAAGAGGTGTCCTGCGTTACCATGCCAATTTGCGCGCGCAGACTTTCTTGTTGTACTTGGGCAATATTATTGCCATCAATTGAAATCGACCCGCTTTCAACATCATAAAAACGCAATAACAAATTCACCAGTGTGGATTTGCCAGCACCTGATCGGCCAACCAGACCAATTTTTTCACCCGCTTTTATGTCTAGATTGAAATCATTAAACAGCCCGGATTCTTTGCCATAGTTGAATTTTACTTGTTTGAATTCGATAGCACTTTTTGAAACCTGAAGTGGTAATGCATTGGTTTGATCTTGTACTTTGCGAGGAATGGTCAATGTATTTAAACCATCGCGCACAGTACCCATATTTTCAAACAGTGCGGAAACTTCCCACATAATCCAATGCGACATACCGTTCAAGCGAATGACCAAACCAATGGCTGCTGCAATTGCACCAGTGGTTACTAATAAATCTGTCCAAAGCCAAATGGAGATAGCTGCCATGGAAAAAATCAGTAATGCATTAATTATCCACACACTGACACCCAGTTGTGTTGCCAAACGCATTTGTGGATGAACAGTTGTTAAAAAGTGCTCCATCCCTTGTCGTGCATAATCAGCTTCGCGATGGGAATGTGAAAATAACTTAACAGTAGAAATATTGGTATAAGTATCGACTAAACGTCCGGTCATATCAGAACGAGCGTCGGCTTGGCGTGTTGATATTTTTATTAGTTTGGGTAAAAAATAATAGAGTAAACCACAATAGCTGATAAACCACATAAACAATGGCAATGACAATCGCCAATCCAACGCAAATGCAATTACCATAATTCCGGTAAAATACACCAACACATAAAGTAATACGTCCAATAATTTCATAATGGTTTCGCGTACAGCCAATGCTGTTTGCATAACTTTGGTTGCTATGCGGCCAGCAAACTCGTCCTGATAAAACTGATAACTTTGATCCAATAGATAACGGTGTGCCTGCCAGCGAATGCGCATGGGAAAATTACCCAGCAGTGTTTGATGTAAAAATAAGCTGTGTAATAACACACAAACAGGTAAACCAATTAATAACACCAGTGACATTGTCCATAGTTGCTGGTGGTCGCCTGCTAAAAATGCATTAGGTGTGGTGGTGTTCAATAAATCTACTAACTGTCCGAGAAATTGAAACAAGGACACTTCCATAATTGCAATTAATGTATTAAAAAAGGCCATGGCGAATAAAAATAATCCTGCACCTTTGGCATAATGCTGACAAAAGGCATAAAGTGATTTCGGCGGTGTCGCAGGGGTTTCGGGTGGGAAAGGATTTATCAAGCTTTCAAAAAAACGGAACATAAGTGTTGTGACCTGAGGTGTTATGAGCTAAAAGAGATAACCAAAAAGCTGGAGCCAGTGTAGCTGATTGGGCGGAGAGCTATTATAAAATTTACTTATGATCAAATTTGTCAGTATCTGTAATTAAATAACGTAATTCAGCAAAGAGAATCATCATGAAAAATATTTTATCTTGTTTGGGAGCCGGTGCCCTTGGTGCTTTTTTGATGTGTCTGGTGATGTGGTTATCTACCCGTTATGGTATCACCCATTCATTGGGCGTTGCGATTCAGGGATCCATTGCCCCTGAATGGATGTACCCAAGAATTGTTTGGGGTGGCGTATGGGCATTATTGTTTTTGCTGCCCTTGTTTGCATCCAATCTTCTGGCGCGTAGCTTCGTTTTGGCTTTGATTCCAACCATGGTGCAATTATTTATTATTTACCCTTATTATCAGGGCAAAGGTGTAGCAGGGCTTAATCTGGGTTTGTTAGCACCGTTTGTAGTGTTTTTCTTTTTTTGGGTTTGGTCGTTGGCGACTGGTTTTATTTTAAAGCTGGCGAATTAGTCCTATGCGTTATTTAATTTTTCTGTGTTTGTGTTGTTTCGCTTTTTCGGCAGCAGCACAATTTCTGCCGGATAATAAAACACTCAATCAGCAATCCCTGGATCGCTGGATGAAGTCTGCAGCTGAAATGGCTGTAATTATGGAGTTGATTGATTCAACTCATCTAACGGATGAAGACTTGAAACAATTTGATGCATTATCAGCACAGGAGCAGGATCAAAAAATAGAACAACTTTTGTTACGAAAACAACAACTGGATGTTGCCAACCGTATAGTGCAAAAATATGGATGGAAATCACCGGGCGAATTTCGCCGTTTCAGCACGAAGCTTGGTAATGCGATTGCGGCGTATTTTTCGAAAAAAGATCAGGAAGGATTAACAACTGATCAAATTAAGCAATTACAGGAAAAAATGGATGTGGCGATTTTAGCAGTGCCTGACACTGATATTCAGTTTGTGCAACAAAATGAAAAAAAGTTACAGCAGTACATTCAGGCATACGGAAAATAGCAGGGAGACTTCGCCTCCCTTTTGATATGAACTTTCCGGTTTAACGTGTGGTGCTTGTTAAAGTTAAATAAACCAGGGTTTGGTTCATCAATTGATATGCCACTTCTCCGAAGGTTATAGGGCCGGTGATGCTGCCGGTTTTTTTACCTTCAAGTTCTGAATAAAGATAATTCAATATGCAATTGCAGGAAAAGGCGATTTTGTCGCTGTCTGCTTTGGGCAAGTTTTTATTGAAGCTATCAATATAGTTTTCTACCGGTTTTGCAAAACGATAAACCACATCGGCAAAAACCGGTGCATAGAGATTGACCGAATCATCATTCACTTGTTGGATGCTGACATTAATCATGACACCGCAATAATTGGCTACCAGTGGTAAGCGTGTATCAATATTATTGGTTTTGATGTATTCCGCTAAATTAGTTGGTTTGCCGTCAATGTTGCATTGCGCAACATGAAAACCGGTTTCTGCAAAAGTAAATGCAGGGCCGTCACCCTGACTAAATAAATTGACTGTATTGATATTGGCTAATTGATTTTCCGGAACCGGTACGTGCATGGCAACAACCTGATTGTCTGCCAGCATTCCATTCGCAGGCCCAAATCCTACTTTGGGTGTCATTTTGCCTAAATCACCCAAATGAATTCCGGCAATCCATCCGATGATGGGTGAGAAGTACATATTGGGATAATCGGGTGCATTTTTGGCGTAAGACAAATGAATTTCAGAAAGGGCAGGCAGTATCACCAATGTAAATCCATGTTCCGGTGTTTCCTGGGCAATTCGCGAAATTGAATTGACATCGTAAATGGAAATACGTGGCGCTTTGCTGGGTGACACACCTTCAATAGTATGAACAAAAATTTTATTTTTATCGGAAACTCCACCTTCTGTGGTCATGAAATAAGGAATGGTTCCAGCGATCCAATTGCCGGAGGGTAAATCTTTGAGCATGCTTTCATCGGCCGCAATCATCAGATATTCACCGCGTTTAATCTTATCGACTAATTGATCGCGAGTGAGTAATTCCCGGGTAATAGCAATTTCATTGTCCGATCTCATAAAGTTTTCCTTCAGTCAATTAATGTAATTGTAAAATTCGTATTAACCTGCGTATGCAGTTTTCAATACCATGCGGAATTCAGATTGCATGGTTTTTTGGTTGTGATTGAGGAAATCCCGAATGCGACGCACAGCATTCAGTTCTATTACAGGATCAGGGTTCATCAGAACCTGTGAACGCAGGTTAGCTAACAGCAGTTTGTAGGCTACGTGTGCAGTAGGCATAAAGCCGTCTTCTTTCAAAATTCGACGCCAGACTTTATGTTGTTCATCCGGCAGAGAATATTGTGTGTCTTCCGGAGCATTCATCATCTTGTTGATCTGAATAAGTTCCGGTTTCAGTTGACGCGCATTTTTCTTGAAAAACTCACGCAATGAATTCAGAGCATTAAGACGGGAGTTATTATCCCTGCTATTTTGAAATGCATGCCGTAATCGTGTCAGAAACAAATTGAAAGAGACGTTGGCAGAATTCAGGTTTATTTTGCCAGTGATCATTTTTAACCAAATACTGTTTTTGAGACTTGGCAACAGCAGTTTGGTTACATTGGATTGGCGTTCATCAATTAACTGTCGTTTGTTGGTTATGCCACAAACCTGACAATATTCATTGTCGAGCAATTTGGCTTGTGCAATAAAAAATTTACGCAGGGAAAGCACAGAATCTTTAAGGCCCTGTTGATTTTTATCATCTGCACTGGAAAGTTTAAGTTTGGATAACAACAACTTTAACGGCACTACCTGTGTCTTTAACAAGACTTTATCGGTAAGAATTTTTTCCCAAATAGTGTCTACTTCTGTCGGCAGACAGCAGGCCAATTGAATACTTTCCGGAAATTTTGCAACTTCTTCCACTATTTTATCGACAAGCCCGGGTTCAATTTTAAACATGGATGCAATCGCTGTTGAATCCAGGCCGCGTAATTTTGCCAAAGATACTTGTTGTCTAAGCAAGTGAGTGTAATTGGAATGAATATCGCCAATAAATTGTGGTTGCAACAAAGTGCTTTGAGACAAACTCAAATCCTGATCAGCTTTATGGCTGTGTGTTGAATTGATATGACATGAATAATGCCCCACATTCACATGAGCCCATCGTCTTTTGATTTGATTGTTGATTGTTTCGGAATCTTTGCTGAGAAAAGAAAACATAGATTTTTCAGAGGTGGGCGCAACTTCAATATCAATTGTTCTGTTATTGTCATCAATGATAATGTCTTGAATAGCCCATGGCGCATTAATCCCTAGAATTGCTTCGAAATAGCTCTTCGGTTGTTTAACCATTTAGTGCTCCTAAAAGCAGATAGTGTGGATGGCTCAATTCTAGCACAGTAGTAAGTGTGCACAAAGTTGGCGTTAAACTCGTCTGAATGATAATTTTTTGAGACTCGATTCTCGAATTTAATTTTTAGTCGTATGCAGCGCCTGTGCGTTGTGAAATCTTAAACTAAACTGAAAAATAACATCAGCATAATAAGATCGAAACTTAATGTTTAATTCGTGAAGGATGTAAATTATGTTGTACATTAATTCGCTTATCGACGTTATTAAAAGTAAGACAACTGATAAGGATGTTAAAAAAACTATTCGCAAAATAAATGTGGGCATATTAGGTACCGGAAAAATTGGTACTGACTTACTGGTTAAGGTGTTGCGGTCACCTTATCTGGAATGTGTTATGTTCGCAGGGCGAAATTATGATTCAGAAGGTATGCAGTTTGCTGCCAAGCTTGATGTTCCTCTCTCCGATCAGGGAATTATTGCATTTACACAAACCGGCCTTGGTTGCGATTTGGTTTTTGATGCGACCACAGCTGCCTGTCATGTTGAACATGCATTAATACTTCAGGGCTTGGGAATTTTGGCGATAGACATGACTCCGTCACAAATTGGCGAATGTTGTGTTCCTGCCATAGGTCTTGATGAAGTCTATGAAAATGACAACATCAGTATGATTTCCTGTGGTGGACAAGCATCAATTCCTCTTGCTTATGTACTCTCCAAAACTATTACCGGAATTGAAAAAATTGAAGTAGTCTCGCGGGTTTCTTCGGAATCCATTGGTCCTGGCACTTTGGCCAATATCGATGAGTACTACCGCAATACCAAATCCGGTTTGGCAAAATATACTGATGTAAAAGAGTTTGATGTTGATTTGATTGTTGACAATATCAATACCACTACAAAAATGTTTACCAATATCACGGCGCATGTGCGTGATGAATCCAAAGTCGATATGCATAAAGTGATCAAGGAAATTCACCAGATGATAGGGCAAATACAATCTTATGTGCCTGGTTATCATTTGGAAGTAGTTCCATTTGCCAGTGCAGGACAAGTTACATTGGTAATCAGTGTCGAAGGTGCCGGTGATTATTTGCCTAAATTTGCTGGCAATCTGGATATCATCAATTGTGCTGCGTTAGCTGTAGCAGAGGAATTTGCCAAAGCAAAAAATGGATTGGTTGGTTACAAATATGGAATGGGCGCAAAAAGTTCAACGGCCAAATTTGCCGAAGCTCAGGCGTGTTAAGCTGAATAAACAAAAAAATCCCTCATTCATTGAGGGATTTTTTTGGCCGCAATTAATTCGTCAGTGTACCTGCACGATAATCGCGAATAGCCTGCTCTATCTCATCACTGGTATTCATTACAAACGGCCCATATTGTGCCACGGTTTCTTTTAAAGGCTTTCCTGATAAAACCAAAAATCTTGTGCCATCTTCGATAGCGGAGATACTGAGTTCGTCACCTTTGCCCAGAATTCCCGCATTGCCTTTTTCCAGTTTGCGTTTTGTATCGCCTATCGCAACTGAACCTTCGTAAACATAAATAACCGAGTGATGATAATCCGGTAACGCATGCTCAAATTTTTTGCCTTGCGGTAATTGGATGTCCCAATAAATCGCTTCGGTTGACAGCCCCTGAATCGGGCCGCTAATAACCTGATCAAGAATCTTTGCTTGATTTGCTATGACTTTAATTGAACCGCCATCAGGTAAATTAACGATTGGAATGTCGTTACTGGTGATATCACGATAATAAGCAGGTTTCATTTTTTCCACTGCTGGAAGATTAATCCAAAGCTGGAACCCGCGCATTAATCCGGATTCCTGCTGCGGCATTTCCGAATGAATAATACCTTTTCCGGCAGTCATCCATTGCACGTCACCACTTTTTAAATGTCCTTTATTGCCCATGTGATCCTCATGCAGCATATGCCCTTCCAGCATATAGGTAACTGTTTCAAAGCCACGGTGCGGATGCGGAGGAAAACCGGCAATATAATCATTCGCGGATTCACTGCCGAATTCATCCAGCATTAAAAAGGGATCGACCCTGGTTTGCTGATGCTGACCGATGCTGCGTTTGATTTTTACACCAGCCCCGTCACTGGTTGCCTGGCTTGCAATAATTCGTTCGAGTTCACGTTTCATCTTGTTGTTCCTCCTCTTGGGTGTACAGGCATTAAATCCTTTGACCACTGAAAAATAAACAGACATAGTTGAGGGATAACAATCGAAATATTGGATGCGTCTTTATGTCATCAAAATCTTCAGCTGTGTCATCAGTGGTTAACGAACATAAGGTGACTTTGGAGCAGTGGCGTACATTAATTGCGGTGGTAGATGCAGGTGGCTATGCAAAAGCAGCAGAGCTTTTGGACAAAAGCCAATCGACTGTTTCCTATGCCATCACACAATTGGAGCAGTCCCTGAATATAAAAGTATTTCAAATTCAGGGAAGGAAAGCCGTTCCGTCTCCGGCCGGTGAATTTTTATATCGCAAGGCAAAGGAATTATTGGAGCAGGCAGACAGGCTTGAAAAAGCGGCAGTATTAAGTCAGCAGGTGGAGTCACAAATTCAGGTTGCGGCAGATTTGATTATTCCGCCAGTGAAAATTTTGCAATGCCTTTCTATTTTTAGCCGGACCTATCCACAAACCCGCGTAGAAATTTATGAATCGGTTTTGAGCGGTACAGAAGATGCCTTACTGCAACGACAAGTAGATCTGGCTATAGGCGGTCGTGTGCCTATTGGTTTTATGGGCGAAAAATTAATGACAGTCACCATGCGGGGAGTGTCCAGCCCTGATCATCCCTTGCAGCAATTGGGAAGGAATATCGACCATCATGATTTGAAGCAACATCGACAAATTATTGTGCGCGATTCAGGTCAATATCGAAGACATTCTGAAGGTTGGCAGGAAGCAGAACAACGATGGACGGTCAGTCACATCAAAACCTCGCTTGACGCCATTCGTTTGGGATTGGGTTACGCCTGGCTACCGGATGCCTATACTCAGGAAGATATTGCAGCTGGAAAATTAAAGTATTTACCTGTTAATACAGGTTCCATCAGGGAAGTGCCAACATATTTGACATTTGCGGATAAAGAGTTAGCTGGCCCGGCAACACGATATCTGGCAGAGATTTTTTTGCACGAATTACGCTAAGCACAATTTCGGCATAGCTTGGAAAGGAGAATCAGGATGTTAAAACCTCAAATACTGTTCAATAAAATCTTCCCTGATCTGGTTATCGCTGTTATTTTTTTTCTGTTGATCGCTGTGTTCTGCGCCTGGAAATTTTCTGTATTTCCGTTGGATACCAACAACTTTTTAAAATTGATGTCGCTGGGTACCGCCAGTTGTGTGTTGTTGCTTGCTGTTGCTGTTTTAATCAATTTTCATGGTTCCCATTTCATCGCCAAAGTATTATCGCTGGTGGTGTTACTCCTGACTGTTATACGATTTTGGGAGTTAACCCGGGACAATCACTATTTGGATTGGCTCTTTATCCCCTTAACCGGTTTTTCACTTGATCATCGGGATGGTGCCATGTCGTCCTTGACTTCTGCTTGTTTATGTTTGTTATCCCTGAGTACTTTTTTCAGTGCTGATGTTAAAAGCCAACAAGGACATTGGAAAAACTGGATTAGCCTGACATTAATTTTCTATGTGATTTTTCTGGTGACAATTGCGTTGTCCGGTTATTTTTTAAATTTGATGCTGGCGTACACCTGGATGGGAATGCGTATGTCACCGCATACTGCAACGGTTTTGCTGATGCTATCCACATTGGTGTTTATGCTGAATTATAAATTGGCATTGCAAGTGATTTATAAAACCAGTGTCAAACAGCGATTTTTGTTTGGTGGTGGGGCGGTGTTTTTATTTGGCACTATGATTTTTATTATCCTGCAACAACAGATCAATTATGTAGACAATATCAATCAGCGCGCGATTGTTAATTTAGCCAAGATGGAGAACCCCAATTTTTCTGATTTGCAAAATCTGATCAAGACAGAATATGAAGTAAAACAGCTGATTCTGGTGTTGATTGGTGGTTTTGCTCTGGTGTGTGTTTTGTTATTTTCCGGCATTTTTTTCAGCTTGACTCATCAATTAAAACAATTAAGTCGTCTATTGTTGGACTCAACCCGTCTTAATTTTCCTGGCTCCACAAAAATTCCTTATCTGGGTGATGCCACTGAATTTGGTGTAATTGCCGATACTATCAATTCTTTTATGGATTTGAATAGATCACAGATGCGGTTGCAGATACGGTTGCAGAGAATTATAGAATCCATACCTAACGGCTTAATGATCATCAATCAACAGGGAGTAATTGATTTGGTGAACGATCAATTGTGTATGATTTTTGAATACGACCGCAATGAACTGTTGGGAAAAGAATTGACCTTGTTGGTACCGACTGCGCTGCAATATCCTGCGTTGCAGACATCGTATTTTCAACAATCAGAGGAAAGGCTGATCAGTTCAAAATTCGAACTGACAGGGATAACCAAAAATGGTCGGCAGATTATTTTGGAAATGGGTGCATCTTCTATTGAATCCGAGCAGGGAATGCAGGTACTGATATCGGTGATTGATATTTCCGAAAAGAAAACGACAGAAAAAAATCTGGCAATTAGTCGTGAGAAATTTGATCTGGCCTCCAAAAAAATTCAACAGCTGGATAGTTTGAGGGCATCTATAGTGGAGTATTCGGAAGATGCGATTATCAGCAAAACACTAACGGGTCACATTACCAGCTGGAACAAAGCAGCTGAAAAAATGTTTGGCTATTCAGAGCAGGAGGTATTGGATCGAAATGTAAAGGGGCTGATAGTGATTCCCGATAAATTACAGGAATACGAAGAGTTATTTCAGAGAGTTGTGAAGGGAGAGGTAATCATTAATCATCAATTAAAAGCGCTGTGCAAAGATGGGCGTCAGATTGATGTGTCGGTTTCCTTTTCACCGATAAGAGATGAGCAAGGAAATATTGTGAGCATATCCAGCATCAAACGCGATATTTCCAAAACTATTAAATCAGCTAACCAATTGTTGGCACATCAAAAAGAATTGGAGCGTAGCAATAAATCATTGGAAACATTTGCCTATGTTGCATCGCATGATTTGAAAGCACCATTACGTGGAATAAGTCAACTGACCAGTTGGTTGGAAGAGGATATCCGTGACAATAAATTTGAATCTGTTTCGGAAACTTCACAAAAGATTAAAATTAGAATAAAACGTATGGAAACACTTCTGGATGATCTGTTAGCCTACTATCGGGTTGAAAAAATGCAGGGATTTTATAAAAGCCTGGATGTCAGGCAATCAGTCATTGATATATTTCATATGAACAACAATAAGCCGGGATTGGTTTTGGAAATTGAAAATGAACTTCCCGTTTTTGTAACTTATGTGACGCCTATCGAACAAGTTTTCAGCAATCTGATTTCAAATGCAATCAAACATCATGACAAATCAAATGGTGTGATCAGAATTGCAGCGAAGGATGTCAATAGCGACTGGTATGAATTCAGTGTCTTTGATGATGGCCCGGGAATAGATCCGCAATTCCATCAACGCATTTTTAATATGTTCCAGACTTTAAGGCCCAGGGATGAAGTTGAAGGCAGTGGTATGGGTTTGGCGCTGGTTAAAAAAATTATCGAACAATATGGTGGTCAGGTGAATATTGATTCTGAATCCAGAGGGTCACGCTTTTATTTCACCTGGCCAAAGTCGATAAAGAGAATAGAAACATGATAGATAACCCGCAGATTATTTCGTCTAGCTATAAACAAGTCAGCATTTTTATTATTGATGATGACGAAGTTGATGTGCAAAGTTTCAAACGTACATTTGTTAAGTTAAAAATTGCCAATCCAATTTACAGGGCCAGAGATGGAGTCGAAGCATTGGAAATGCTAAAGATGAAAACTGTGCCGGGGCCTTATATTATTTTGCTGGATATCAACATGCCGCGCATGAATGGTCTAGAATTTCTTGGTGAGTTGCGTAAAGATCCACTGCTAACTATGGCTGTGGTATTTATCCTGACTACATCAGTAGCCGATGAAGATATATTTGAAGCTTACAGGTTGCACGTTGCAGGTTATATTCCAAAGCAGGAAATGGATTCACAATTTTTAACAGTGGTGAGCTTTCTTGATCATTACTGGCGAGTCGTAGAGTTACCACATTCCGGATAAATATATTGAGGTACGATGTGAAGTTGTTGCTGATTGATGATAATGAGATTGACAGAGAAACCGTCAAACGCACATTGCGTCATCATCAGGACAATATAGAAATAAAAGAAGCGTCTACTGCTTTTGATGGAATAAAAATTTTTGAGTCAGATGATTTTGATATAGTGCTTCTGGATTACCTGCTACCTGAC
>CBFGPN010000121.1:0-12137 GCA_965650675.1 uncultured Cellvibrio sp. | reverse complement strand
ATGTTAAAGCCTTAACCAAGGTGCCTGGTATCGGGCAAAAAACAGCTGAACGGCTGGTTATTGAATTGCGCGATCGATTAAAAAATTGGGATGTTCCTCAGGGTGATATCCATGCGCATCATCAAATTCAGCTGGCAGCCAGTAATGATGTTTACACCGAAGCAGAAAGCGCATTAATTTCCCTGGGGTATAAGCCTAATGAAGCTGCAAAAATGATTGTCACTGCAGCAAAACAAAAACCTGAAGCCAAAAGTGAAGAATTGATTCGGCTGGCATTAAAAGCACAAGTGAGTTGATGATGGGAACTTATCTGGCAAAAGTGCAATGGTCTCGCGGTGAACAAAAGTTTGCAGACAATCGTTACAGTCGTCGTCATACAATAGAATTTGATGGAGGTACAAGTTTTGCTGCATCTTCATCTCCGCATATAGTCCCTGTACCCTATTCGGACATTGTAGCTATAGATCCTGAAGAAATGTTTGTCGCATCCTTGTCGAGTTGTCACATGCTGTGGTTTTTATCCATTGCTGCAAAAGCCGGATTTATCGTGGATTCCTATCTGGATAATGCTGAAGGGAAAATGGAAAAAAATGTTGCCGGAAAATTAATTATGTCGCAGGTGGTTTTAAAACCACAGGTCAGTTTTTCCGGAAATCAATTGCCATCGATTTCTGAAATATTACAAATACATCATCAGGCACATGAAGAATGTTTTATTGCCAACTCAGTTAAAACCAATGTTGTCTGTGAACCTGTTTTTTAAATTAATTGCGATGGAGTTTTTATGATAGAAACAGATCGCTTGATTGCGCCCACTGCAAAAGAACGTGAAGATTATCTGGATCGCACAGTTCGTCCGAAAATGTTGGCGGACTATGTTGGACAGCCTGCTGTGCGTGAACAAATGGAAATTTTTATCGGGGCTGCCAAAAAACGTAGTGAAGCTTTGGATCACACACTGGTTTTTGGTCCTCCGGGTTTGGGTAAAACCACCCTCGCTAATATTATTGCCAACGAGATGAATGTTTCATTAAAAAGTACATCGGGCCCGGTGTTGGAAAAAGCGGGTGATCTTGCTGCTTTGCTCACTAATCTTGAAGCAGGCGATGTGTTGTTTATTGATGAAATACATCGTTTGAGTCCGGTTGTTGAGGAAATTTTATATCCGGCTATGGAAGATTTTCAGTTGGATATCATGATTGGCGAGGGTCCGGCAGCACGTTCAATAAAATTGGATTTGCCGCAATTTACTTTGGTAGGTGCCACGACGCGTGCAGGTTTGTTGACATCTCCTTTGCGTGACCGTTTTGGTATTGTTCAGCGATTGGAGTTTTATAATGTCGCCGACTTGACTCGTATTGTTGCGCGTTCAGCGACATTGATTGGAATCAAAATGGATTTGCAAGGTGCTGAAGAAGTGGCAAAACGTTCGAGAGGAACGCCGCGTATTGCCAATCGATTATTGCGTCGTGTTCGCGATTTTGCCGAAATGAAAGGTGATGGCACAGTCACAGCGGACATGGCTGATAAAGCACTGAATATGTTGAATGTTGATGAAAAAGGATTTGATCATATGGATCGCCGACTATTAATGGCGATGATGCACAATTTTGATGGAGGCCCGGTTGGTGTTGAAAGTTTGGCGGCAGCCATCAGTGAAGATCGTGGCACTATTGAAGATGTGATCGAACCTTATTTAATTCAACAAGGTTTTATGGCACGCACCCCCAGAGGGCGAGTGCTTACACAAAATGCTTATATTTATTTTGGTATGCCTATGCCAAAACGATTACAGGATGATGTCGAATGAGTTTTAGCATTCCTGTTCGCGTTTATATTGAAGACACGGATGCTGGTGGAATTGTCTACTACGTCAATTACCTCAAGTTCATGGAGCGAAGCCGTACAGAATTTTTGAGAAGTTTAGGGTATCATAAGGCCGCCATTTTGGAGGGCGGATTGTTATTGGTTGTTCATGCAGCAGAAATCAATTATCGACGTCCCGCGCGTTTGGATGATGAGCTGCAAGCCACTACGGGAATCACTAAATTGGCTCGAACTTATGTTGAGTTTCAACAGGAGGTTCTGCGTGGTGAGGAATTATTGTGTACAGGTTTGGTCAGAGTCGCTTGTGTTGATGCTAAAAATATGCGGCCATCTGCATTGCCTGCACCTATCCACGCCCAATTGCAACAATTTGTTAATTAATTTGAGAGTTGGAATCTATGCCGGTTACTGATAATACTTTGTCGATTTGGCATCTGGTGGTCAATGCCAGTTTGGTGGTGCAGCTTGTCATGTTGAGTTTAGTGATTGCTTCGGTTATTTCATGGGCAATGATTTTTCAGCGTTCAAGTTATCAGCGTCGTGCTAAAGAAGCATTCACCTCTTTCGAAAAGCAATTTTGGTCGGGTATAGATCTGAACCAATTGTATCGACAAGGTAACGGACGCAATGAATATGCAGAAGGAATTGAAAATATTTTTCGTGCAGGCTTTAAAGAATTTACTCGGTTGCGTCAACAAGCCGGTGCTGACCCCGATGCAGTGATGGAAGGTTGCCAGCGTGCTATGCGTGTAGCTTTGGCCAGAGAAGAAGAAAAGTTAGAAGAGAATTTGCCTTTTCTTGCCAGTGTTGCATCGGTTAGTCCCTATGTGGGTTTGTTTGGGACTGTATGGGGGATTATGCAATCCTTTCTCGGGCTTTCGAATGTTCATCAAACAACCTTGGCAACAGTTGCGCCTGGAATTGCAGAGGCTTTGATTGCAACGGCGATTGGTTTGTTTGCAGCAATTCCAGCCGTTCTCGCATACAACAAGTTTTCTGCGCGTGCTGAAGCCTTGCTCAGTAATTATCAAACCTTTGCTGAAGAGTTTTCGGCAATTTTGCATCGTCAAGTCCACAGTAAATAATTACACAGGTTTTGTATGTCGGGATTTGGCCCCAAAGTTAAAAAGAAATTAAAAGCGGAAATCAACGTGGTTCCCATGATTGATGTGATGCTGGTGTTGTTGATTGTGTTTATGATTGCAGCGCCCATGATGACGCAAGGTATTAAAGTGGAATTGCCAAAGGCAGCAGCAGATCCGGTAGACACCAAGGAAGACGAACCTATTACAGTTTCGATCAAACAAGATGGAAGTTATTACATTGAATTTGCAGGTGATCCGGAAAAGCCGCGCCCATTAACTGAAATTAAATCCATAGTCTCAAAGATTCTGGCTGAGAAGCCCAATACTCTGGTATTTGTGCAAGCAGACAGACGAGTACAGTATGGTTCAGTGGTGGAATTAATGGCGGAGCTGAAAATTTCCGGAGCGCCATCGGTAGGTTTGATCACTGAACCTCCGCGTAAATAATCTGTCTTTAGAGCTTAAGTAGCGATAATGAACGAAAGTCGTTTTTCAATTCCGGTTATGATCAGTGTGCTTTTGCATGTTGCACTTTTGATTGTGTTTTTAATCAATTGGGACTTTTTGAAAAACAAGAAAGAAGATAATCATCCCCAGCATTTTGTGATGGCAACTTTGGTGGATTTAACCCCCAAAGCTGTTGACAAACCGCAGCAAATCAAATAGCAAAATCTGGATGCCAAAAATTTTGAGGATTTGAAAAATCTAAAAAAACAACAGGAACAAAAGAAAAAGGAAGCTGAAGCTCAGGAACAAAAAAAGAAAGATCAAGCGGCAAAAGAAGCAGCAGATAAAGCCGAGAAACTAAAAGAACAAAAGAAAAAGGATGAGCAGGCGAAGGCTGCAAAAGCCAAGGCGGAAGCAGAACAAAAGAAAAAAGCCGAAGCAGAGAAACAAAAAGCTGAAGCTGAATTGAAAAAGAAACGTGAGCAGGAAGCGCAGGAGGAAAAACGCAGACAGGAAGCAGCGCGTCAGGAACAGGAAAAGCATATTGCAGATTCAGCGGATGATGCGAATGTAAAAAGTTATAGCGAACTCATCAGGGAGCGCGTTGAGCAAAATTGGAGCCGACCTCCATCGGCAAGAACAGGTATGGTGTGTGAGTTTGTAATCGATATGTTGCCAAATGGACAGGTTGTCGGTGTGACGCTAACTAAATCAAGTGGTAATGCTGCTTATGATGCGTCAGCGGAACAAGCGATTAAACGTGTTGAGAGATTTACTGAGATAAAAAATGTACCGATAGAGATATTTGAAAGATATTTTCGTCGATTCAAGTTTGTATTTAATCCGGAGGATTTACGCCAGTGAGATTTTTAATTTTATTTTGGTTGTCTGTAGCAACTTTTATTGCTAATGCTCAGATGAATGAAATCATTATCACCAAGGGTGTTGATAAGCCAATCAAAATTGCCGTAGTTCCTTTTGCCTGGAGTGGTGGCAGGATTGCAGAAGATATCACTGCAATTATGCGCAATGACTTTCGCTTCTCTGGTCAATTTGAAGCGATTGCGCCTGAGCGTATGTTGGCACTGCCGCATACTGAGTCTGAGATTCATTATCGTGATTGGAAAATACTGGGTGCAGAATATCTACTGATAGGCACGTTAACCTTTCAGGAAGGGCGTTATTACGCCAACTATGAATTGTTTGATGTGGTGCGTGAAAAGCGAGTTACACCATTGGCATCAGTGAATGGTACAGAGGCCAATCTTCGTGATATTGCACATAAGATTAGCGATGCCGCTTATGAAAAAATTACCAATATTCGCGGTATTTTTTCAACCAAATTAATATACATCGAAGAATATAAACGCCCACAACAATTCAGATTGGTTTTGTCGGACATTGATGGTGCGCGTCAGCGAACACTTTTGTCATCACGTTATCCAATATTGTCACCTGTTTGGTCACCTAATGGTCAGCGAGTGGCTTATGTTTCTTTTGAGTCAGGAAATAAACCTGCGATATTTGTGATGGATATTGCGACCCAGCGTCGTCAACAAATGACGAGTTTTAAAGGGTTGAATGGTGCGCCAGCCTGGTCGCCTGATGGTCAAAGATTAGCCATGGCTTTATCAAAAGATGGTAACCCGGAAATTTATGTAATGAATGTCTTAACTCGCGAATTGAAACGAGTCACAAATCATTTTGCAATTGATCACGAGCCCTCTTGGTCAATCGATGGCAATTCATTATTTTTTACTTCTGATCGCGGTGGAAAGCCGCAAATTTATAAAGTATCTCTTGCAACCGGACAGCAGGAACGTGTAACCTTCGACGGCGATTACAATGCTCGCGGTCGTGTTTCTCCAGATGGTAAAAGTTTGGTGATGTTGAACAAGCGTCCTGGTTCTAACTACCATATCGCTGCTCAAGATCTTGATTCCGGAAATTTACGCATTCTGTCAGAAACGGCTTTGGATGAGTCGCCCAGTGTTGCACCTAACGGTGCTATGTTGATGTACGCGACTCGTTCTGGTGGTAAAGGAGTTTTGGCGGCGGTGTCCCTCGACGCGCGAGTTAAAATGCTTCAGCCTCCAAAACAGGGTGATGTGCGAGAACCCGCATGGTCGCCTTTTTTTAATTGATTTCCCCGTAAACTAGATCACAAACAAACTTCATTGGAGTTACACACACATGATCACCAAAACCTTTAAACACGGTTTAACTTTGGCTTTCGTTATGGCTTTTTTGACTGCCTGTTCAAGCAGCAGCTCAAATAAAAAAGATGACGTAGCACCAGTAACCAACACTACTGAGACATCAGCTCCACCTGTTACTGAGCAAGCTCTTTCCAGTGTTGTGTACTTCGATTTTGACAAGTACGACTTGACAGCTGAAAGCCGTGCTGTGTTGTTGGCGCACTCTGACAAACTGAAAGGTGCTTCTGTATCAGTTCGTTTGGAAGGTCACGCTGATGAGCGTGGTTCACGTGAGTACAACATGGCTCTGGGCGAAAAGCGTGCTAATGCAGTTCGTGATTTCCTGGTTACCCAAGGTGTAAGCGGTTCTTCTCTGGAAGTTGTTAGCTTTGGCGAAGAGCAACCTGCTGTTGTGGGTAGCGATGAAACTTCATGGGCGCAAAATCGTCGCGTAGAAGTTAAGTACTAAGAGTCTGGCCCGTATGTTAAAGCCCCTGATTGCTGTTGCGATATTGGTAACAGCTCCTGTTATGGCTCAAGTACGGGTTGTTGAGTCTTCCCCCCGGGGTGTTAACTCCGGGGCGGCTCAGCCCCTATCTGCCGATGTTAGTTCTGATGTCTATTCCCAAATTCGTGCATTGCAGGAAGAAATAACTAATCTTCGAGGTCTCGTCGAAGAACAATCTCACGAAATTAATAAGTTAAAGCAATTGCAGCTCGATAATTACATGGAGCTGGATCGTCGCTTGTCGAGTGGCCATGTTAGCCAGCCTGCTGAATCTTCATCTTCTTCAGTTGCCAGTGTTTTACCTGATCCTGTAGCAGAGGTTGAGGACATTCGTAGCGAGAAAGAGGTGTATACCGCCGCTTATGATTTGTTAAATCAGCGTGATTACGATGCGGCAACAAAAGAATTTCAATATTATTTAGATCGTTTTCCCCAAGGGCAATATGCCAGCAATAGTTGTTATTGGTTGGGTAAAATTGCTAACCAGAATGGTGATCTTGAAAAATCCAAAACCTGGTTCGCGAAATTAATCAGTGATTATCCTGATGCATCAAAAGTACCGGATGCCAAATATGATTTGGGTCGTGTGTATTTTAATCTGGGTGAAAAAATTAAAGCCAAAGCCATAATGCAAGATGTTGCGGGTGGTAGTTCGGATGCATCGCGTCTGGCGAAAAAATTTCTGCGAGATAATTTTTAATGTTTGATTAGGTTGTCAAAAATTCTATAAAAGGGCTGATTATCAGCCCTTTTTGTTTTTAATCGGTGGATTGTTATGCGCTGTAAATTTCTATTTCATTTTTTAATAGTTTTGTTCTTGGCCAGTAATCTAGCGATTGCGTGGGCTGGATCAGACTTGGTGTATAAAGTTAACTATGAAGCAAAATTGCAGCCTGAGAAGAAAGGCTTTCTTGTTACGGTGAATATCGATAAAGGGGATTTGCTGCAGCGAGTTGTATTTAAAAATACTCATGGGCGTTATGTCAATTTGAAAGCAAATGGCAAGCTTGTCCAACGTGACAATGAGGTGGAATGGCTTCTGCCAAAAAATAAAGCCAGGCTGCAATATTTTGTACAGGTGAGCCATGAAAAAGGCGAAGGAATGTTTGATTCATATTATGGTGATGACTGGGCAATTTTTCGTGGGGATGATCTGGTTCCTGCATTTCATACTTATGAGAAAGAAGGGGCTTATTCGCAGACCCGAATAAAATTTTCATTACCTGAAAAATGGATTGTGAAATCTTCCTGGGAAAACAAAAATCGATTTGAATTTATTGTTGATAATCCCGAGCGTCAATTTGATCGACCTATAGGTTGGTTTATTGCAGGAAAAGTCGGTACTCGATATGCAAAAATTTCCGGCACGTCGGTAACTGTTGCATCACCGAAAGACTCGGGTATGCAAAGAATGGATGTCCTTACTTTTTTCTCGTTTGTGTGGCCGCAAGTGAAAAAGACATTTGGTGCTGTACCTGAAAAACTATTAATAGTGGGTGCACCTGATCCTATGTGGCGCGGAGGATTGTCTGCTCCGAATTCTCTTTATTTGCATGTGGATCGTCCAATTGTCAGTGAGAATGGAACCAGTCCGTTATTTCATGAGATCACTCACATGGTGACCCGCATCCGCGGCAAAGTAACTGAGACACATAATGATGATTGGATAGCGGAAGGTTTGGCTGAGTATTATTCATTTGAGTTGTTGTATAAAGCGGGCGGTATTTCCAAAAGCCGCAAGAAAAAAATTCTGCAGAAATTGGCCAAGTGGGGCAAAGAGGTTGAGCATTTGCGCCAGTCCAAATCTACAGGAGCTGTAACGGCAAGGGCTGTTGTTTTATTGGCGGAGCTCGATGAAGAAATTCAACAGAAAAGCCAAAACAAAAATGATCTTGGCGATGTAGTCCAAGCTTTGATGAAAATACGTGAAGTTTCTTTGGATGATTTACATAAAGCAGTTCATGGCTTGATAGGTACGCCAAAATCCTTGCAAAGTCCTCTATTGAAATAATCCTGTTAATCTGGGTTTCGGCTTGCCTTTGATGGAGCAAGTCCGTATTATCTGCGCCCCCAACCGGTCGGAAGCAATTCTGGCTACTCCTTGTCTCACTGATTGTTCAGGAGACTTAACCCGTAAGGAGCTAAAATGCGTCATTACGAAATTGTGTTTCTGGTTCATCCGGACCAAAGCGAACAGGTTCCTGCGATGGTAGAGCGTTACAGTTCTACAATCAAAGCTGACGGCGGTGCTGTACACCGTCTGGAAGACTGGGGCCGTCGCCAGTTAGCCTACTCCATTAACAAAGTTCACAAAGCCCACTATATTCTGATGAACATTGAATGTTCCGAAGCTGTATTGGAAGAACTAACTACCAACTTCCGTTATAACGATGCTGTATTGCGCAGCCTTGTGATTCGTGAAAATTCGGCGATTACTGAAGAGTCTTTCATCATGAAGGCTGAGAAAGAAAGTCGCGAACGTAAATCTCGTCCAGCCCGTTCAGAGCGTCGTGATGACGATTTGGAAGACATGTCTGATGAAGACGGTCTTGATGCTGACGAATTTGAAGATCAGGAGGTATAAGCCATGGCACGTTTTTTCCGTCGTCGCAAGTTCTGTCGTTTTACCGCTGAAGGCACCAAGCAAATCGATTTTAAAGATATCGAAACCTTGAAAGCCTACATCACTGAAACAGGCAAAATCGTTCCAAGCCGTATCACCGGCACCAAAGCCAAATATCAACGTCAACTGGCGACTGCTATCAAGCGTGCCCGTTACCTGGCTTTGATTCCTTACACCGATAGCCACGAATAAGGGGAAACGAGATGGAAGTTATTCTGCTCGATAAAGTGGGTAAGTTAGGCGCTATTGGCGACAAAGTTACCGTTAAGTCAGGTTATGGCCGCAACTATTTATTGCCGCAAGGTAAGGCTATTGCTGCTACCGCAAAAAATGTTGCTGATTTTGAAGCGCGTCGTGCCGAGTTGGAAGCTGCCGCAGCTGGAAAGCTGGGTGAAGCTCAATCCCGTGCTGCAAAACTGGCTGAATTGACAGTCACTATCTCTGCCAATGCTGGTGATGAGGGGCGTCTGTTTGGTTCAGTGGGTACTCGCGATATCGCTGAAGCTGTATCTGCAGCCGGTGTGGAAATCACCAAAGCTGAAGTGCGTTTGCCTCAAGGTGCATTGCGTGAAATTGGTCAATATGACATTGATATACAGTTGCATGCTGAAGTGATTCAGGCTGTGAAATTAGTGGTAGTTGCCGAGTAATACTTCGCTGACAATTGCCACCGAATCGGGCACTATCGACAACAAATTTTGTTGGCATGGTGCCCGATTTTTTTTGCCTATCAATTTGAGATTTGGTTTTTTTGCATGTCCGATATGACCTTTGAACAAACCCTGGCGCATCAACTGGCCAATGGCCCGAGCATGCCTCACTCCATAGAGGCGGAGCAGTCAGTGCTGGGTGCTTTAATGCTGGATAATTCCAAGCTGGATTCCACTCTGGCGATCATCACCGAGAATGATTTTTATCGTCAGGATCACAAAGTTATTTTTCGTATGATGTTAGCCCTGCAGGAAGCCGGGCAACCTTTGGATGTCATTACACTTTCAGAAGAATTGCACAAGCATAACGAGTTGGATCGTGTTGGTGGTTTGGGTTATTTGGTTGATATGGCCAACAATACACCCAGTGCTGCGAATATTGCTGCTTACGCCAATATTGTGCGTGAAAGATCAACATTACGTCAGCTCATTGAAGCAGCACAGGAAATCAGTAAATCCAGTATGAACCCGGCTGGTCTGGATTCTGATGATTTGTTACATCTCGCTGAAAAACGTGTGGCGGAAATTGCCGAAGACAGACCCAAAGAGGGCGGTTTGGTCGGTGTTAATGATCTATTAAAAGCTACTGTTCAACGTATTGATGAGTTATTTCGTTCCGGCAGTGATATCACCGGTGTCGCATCAGGCCTGACCGATCTGGATCAGCGCACATCCGGTTGGCAACCAGGTGAATTAATTATTCTTGCTGCTCGCCCTTCAATGGGGAAAACGGCACTGGCATTGAATTTTGTTGAAAGCGCCATGTTTACTCAATCCAAACCAGTGTTTGTATTCAGTATGGAGATGCCATCTGCTGCGTTGATTATGCGGATGATGTCGTCAATTGGCCGTATTGATCAAACCAAAATGCGTAATGGAAAATTAACTGAAGAAGATTGGCCAAAACTTTCATCAGCTGTTGCCAAAATGAAAGATAAATTGTTATTTATTGACGATACCCCTGGATTAAATCCACAGGAAATGCGTGCCCGTGTTAAGCGAATTACGCGTGAACATGGTAACCCCGGGCTGATCATGGTTGACTATTTGCAGTTGATGCAGGTGGCAGGAACCAGTGAGGGGCGTACACAGGAAATATCCGAAATATCCCGATCTTTAAAGGCAATGGCAAAAGAATACGATTGTCCTGTGATTGCCTTGTCCCAATTAAACCGTGGTGTTGAAGGGCGACCTAATAAACGACCGATGAATTCTGATCTTCGCGAATCCGGTGCAATCGAGCAGGACGCCGATGTGATTCTATTTATTTATCGCGATGAGTATTACCACGAAGATAGTCCTGACAAAGGAATTGCAGAACTGATTATAGGCAAGCAACGTAACGGCGAAATTGGAACTTGCCGGGCGGCATTTATTGGTAAATATACGCGCTTTGATAATTTGGCCCCCGAATATTTTCAGCAGGATAGTTATTGAATGAAAAAAATATCGACCTATCTGGTTGTAGGTGTGATTTCAGTATTTATTCAGTGGGGGCTGTTAGCGTTGTTTGTGGAAGCGTCCTGGATGAAGCCTGTGTTGGCATCTTTCGTGAGCTATTTAATATCATCAATTTTTAATTATTACGCTAATTATTATTTAACATTTGCGAGCCAAAAAAACCATCTTCAATCAATGCTTAGATATTTTACTGTTGTGGCTGTCAGTCTGAGTTTGAATACATTTCTGTTTTATGGGCTGATGCAATTATTTACTTTTTATGGTGTTGAAAGGTTTTATCTGGTCGCACAGTGTATGGTGACAGCACTGATGGTTGCGGTAAATTTTGTAGTGATTAGAAAGTGGGTGTATTGAGGTTGAATTAACTGGAATCAGCTCGCTGATTCCAGTTATAAATTAAATACTGAGTGTAAAAATAATATTGGCAAGCGTAAACAGTATTGCAAGGATAGAACCAATATAAGCCATGCGCTCTTTGCCAATTTTCATGCATCTGAGAATACATAAAGCATAAACTGCACAAAATGACACAGTAATCGGACTAATGTATCTAAAGTCAATATTCACCGGGAAAGTCATACGCATGTAAGTTACTCCCGCCAATAAAAAGAATCCCGATAAGGCAATGACATTAATGCGTTTCAGGTCATTCTTGGTAAAGTGATAAAGCCCGAAAATCACAAACGCAAACATACACAAAAATAGAAAGCTGCTTACTGTTCCCGCATTTCTGACTACTTTGCCATCGTAATTGAATTCACCGAAAAGTCCCGTCTTGGATAAATAATTCCAAAAATATTGTCGGCCTTTTTCATCCTGCCAAGGTGAGGTGAAGGGTTCGTTGATGAAAGTTTTGAAATCAAACCACAAATAATTTGCGGCATTATTTCCAACTTGCAAAGCCGAGGACACATTGTTGATATTATCGATAAACAATTTGTCTCGTTTGCCTTGAAGTTTCAGCATTAGCCCTGGGCCAACTGTAATCGCCAATGCCAATGTGATGAAGAGAACAGGCAGGATGGCTGTTTTAAAATAATGAGCCCACCTTTTGGTTTTGATCATTTTATAAAGGCCCACAATACCAATAACCGGAATCATAATTTCCGCGTTTGCCTTGGTTAATATCGCCAGTGCAGCGAAAATTGAGCCGATCATCAAGTGTGAAAATTTGTCAGAGTCAAACCAGCGGTAGATGTAATAGATACTGGCAGTTAGCAAAAAATAAAGACAAGGGTCATTACCAATTCTGACTGAGTGAATGATATTCGACGGCCA
>CBFGPN010000120.1:0-12236 GCA_965650675.1 uncultured Cellvibrio sp. | reverse complement strand
TTATGCTGGAATTCTATGAAAGTAAAATCTCGAATTTGGAATGAGGTAATAAAATTCTACGATGGCCTGCCTTCAAATAGTGAATTGAATTTTCATTTAATGGCTGAGCTCGCAAAAAACATCGTTAAATCTCCCTATTCAATTGGTCTTTTTCCTGTAACGTCAATGTACACCCTAATACTAGGGCAGACTTCCGATTTTGAAATAGAAAGAAATACTCTAAACATAGAACTAGAAAATGGAAATCAATTTAAGTTGAGGTTAAATAGCTCTGCTATAAATTCCAAGAATTGGAGCAGGGTCGTTCCTGGCAACGAAGTATTTTCAGCATTAGAAAAATTTTTGGTATCCGAAAAGTGGTTTATTTCTTATAGTTGAAACGACATTTATTGATGCTATAGAGGAAAAAGCGAAGCATAACAAGGTAGCCAACCATCGTTCGCTTCGCTCTCTGGGCCGTCTACGGCGGACGATTACCACAACGTTAGGCATGAAAGATAGGGTGAAAAATGGAATTAAATGAGCGTTTTAAAAAAACGCAAAAAGATTACTCTGAATTTACCAGCTCACTTCTTGAATCTGTTCCAGCTACAGATAACTTTTGTACTGCGGTAATAAAAATACACTTAATCTTTGAGCGGTTGCTTTTCAAAATTATCGAAGATATATCGGAAAATCCGGAGTATTTACATAAAGCAAAACTATCATTCGTACAGTTATTAAGTATTACGCAGTTGCTATTATCCAAGCCCGACAAAGAATTGTTCATACTAATATCTCAATTAAATAAAATTAGAAACAAGTTGGCTCACAAAATAGAAGAGTCAGAAGCGGAAGAGCTCGCAATGGACTTAGTAGCAAAGTGTAAGGTAGTTGATGATCCGACCAGCAACACCCCCGCCTCTCTTGTCGAGCTACTTGTATATAGTTGTTTAATTATGTTGGGCAGGCTAGAAGGCCATGCAGCTCATGACCTTCTATGGAAAGACGAAAGTCTAACAAATCGCTGAAGCATCGCGCGGTACGCAGGACAATTTTTAAGTTGCGGTTTTTATGGCTTTGCTACACAAAAGCTTTCCACAGAATCACAATTTAAAAACTGCCGTTTAGCTCGGCGTTAGTTTGGAAATATTATGAACTTTACAATTGAATTAAATGGATTAATTGCCTTCATTGTTATTTTTGCTTTATGGTTAAAATTTTTTCGTTATGTGGTTCCGAATAAGGCAGTATCTGCACCAGAAGCAATTGGAAGAGCGATTGGCTTCCTTATTCTTACAGAAATTGTTTTTTCCATACTGGCATCAATAATTGTTGCAGCAATCATTAAATATTTTGACGCTCCTTCAGTCATTCAAATTCTTCAAATTTTCCAATTTATTGGTTTTCTTGTGCTGGCTTCAATAGGTGCTTTAATTTCAATGAAAACAAATGAAAACACGCATGCAATGAACCTAAAAATATATTCAGCTACAATATTTATTCCAAACTTATTAATATCGTTGTTGGCTTTCGAATCTGGTAATTTAAAAATACTATCCATTCTTAGTGTGCCAGTAATTTCAATAGTAAGCGGGTATTTTGCACTGAAAAAATTTCCACAAAACTATAGAAACTAATAAAGCAGTCGAACATCGTTCGGCTCTTCGCTCCACTGGACAGCCTAATGGCTGCAGGCTATTACCACACGTTAGCTAAAAGATTGTCGAGAGCAATATGGAAGCAATTTTGACCTACACAATAATATTTATACTTTCCGTTTTTGCTATAGCCATTAATGTATACGCAGCTGTAGTAGAAGGTAATATCACTCATCTGAAAAATAACAGAAAGCCAGAAGCCGGAGTTTCGTTAATGGGCTACATCGTGTTCCCAATGTTTTTCATGGGCATTGCATATTTGGGAAATATGTTCTTTTACGGCCTTGGCTGGTGCATTTCCTTTGGTCTTTTTTTAATTTTTTTTATATATATAGCTGCAACTATTAAAAAAAGTGTAAAGCAATATAATTACTTGCTTAGCAAACAAAAAGAAAGCAGCTAGCAAGGTGTTATAGCACTGTTTCGTTCCACTGGACAGTTTTTATGTTGCACTTTTGAATTCGCGGTGCTAATTGCGTGTAACACAAAAGCGCAACATTATGACTTTAGGAGACATATGAAATCTATAGTTTTTATTTTTCTATTTTTGTTAATTGCGGGTTGTGCAAATCCAATTAATCAAAAAACTGCTAGTAACTATTATTATTCAGCGATTATTGCCCAAGAAAACAATGATTGGAAAACGGCCAAAGAGCATTTTGGTAGGGCAATAATCAACTCAGAGCTAGGTGGTGTTGAAACCAAAACCTTGGCCGTTTTATGGTATGAATATGGTAGATCCTCCGGCGTAGTTTGTGACTGGGATGAAGCTGAAAAGTCATTGTTAAAAGCATATGAACTCGATGGCATAGTGAACGGCCCAACATACATGTCGTTATATGAACTAGCGCTAATGAATTATGATAGGAAAAATTTCGTATCTGCATCAAATTATTTCAAACGCGCCCATACAGAATTCGAGCAGAAACAAATTGATACAAAAGATCCCGTTGGATATGCAGACTTTTTGGAAATGTATGCGGATACTTTGGAAAAAAACGGGGATAGTAATGAAATGAACGAACTAAAAAGTAGAGCGTTAAAAATCCGAGCAGCGTTTAACAATAAAGAAAGTCATACTGATAGAACGCCATATGGCACTCAATGTGAAAAATCATAAGGATCTAACATGCTATCAAATACAGAAAGTCATCTTGAAAGTTATCAGCCACCAGAAAACAAACTGCTAGCTTGTTGCTGGTTTGCTCTTGCGGCTCTATTGGTGCTAACACCTATTATCGGTCTTTCCGGCAAAACATATTTTTTAACACCCGGAATTTTTGGCTTAAGCGCAATATTGTTCCTGTTGGGAAAACAGCGTTTAAAGAAATACAGAATGGAAGAAGAAAAGTTTAGAACTTATACAAGAAACATCGCTTTTTTTGCTGCCATCTATTACCCAGTTTCAAGCTTACTAATAAATCATGCATAGTCAATTTATCTTAGACCCGATACTGAACAAGCCTAGTGAGCTTGTTGCAGAAATAAATCGCTCAGTTCCTGCAGAGCTTACATCAATGATGATTAACGATATTTCAGAAATGGCGAGTGAAACCAAGAATCAAATACTTGAAGCCATGTTTAGGATGCACAAATATTATGAGGACTACTGTGGAGACCTGGATGTTTCATTATCGAGCGTAAGTGAAATCCCGGAAAACACGGAACCTTGGTATATCATTCTGGATGATTCCAGTGATTTTAATAAAAGAATAGTTCGTTATCATTATCGCTGTAACTGGGAAACATCTCACGGTGTCGAAGTTGTGGTGCTAAATCAATCCAGTGTCGTTTTTGTAGGCAATTGCGGTTATTTTTCGTCCCTGGAAGATATAAGTCAAACCAAAAACGAAGACTATAATTTTGCGTAAATAGCCTAACAAGGTCATCAAGCGAATGCATTTTTTGTTACGCATTTACATTCGCGGTGCTCAAAAGCGCAACATAAAAACTGCTGCTGGATTCAGGCAAATCATGATTGAAACTATTCATACATTTTTCGGTTTTCTCTCCTTACTTGTAGGCATTTTTGTTCTCCTTAGACCTAAAGGTACGAAATTGCATAAAGTTATCGGGAAAATATATGTTACAGCGATGCTTGGTTTGAATATCACTGCTTTTGGCATTTACAATCTCTTTGGTGGTTTTGGTATTTTTCACTTGACAGCAATCGTTTCATTATTTTCAGTTCTTGCCGGATTACTGGTTGTTTACTACCGTAAAAAAATTAAGTTTTGGGTTTTGATACATTATGAGTTCATGGCCTGGTCTTATATTGGGCTTTTAGCAGCAACATCAAATGAAGCTTTTGTTCATGTGGCCATGCTCAATAAAATTGCCAAGACTTATCATTGGCTGCCTTTTACTATAATGCTTTGTATTATTGGTGTTGGAGCAGTGTTTCTTTATTGCTTACGCTCAAGCGTAACAAATAAAATTTTAAGGCCATCCAATACCTAACAAGATCGAATTCCACCGTTGTTTTTAACCCACAGCTAACTTTATTAGTTACATATGTTGTAAACCTTGAGGGATGTATTATGAAAAATCTTGTTCTGGCATTTGTATCCACTTCTACAATATTGCTTTCTACAGCAGCTCATGCAATCGAATCTGTTGTTACCGAATCAAAACCTATCGGCACCGCACCAACTCTATCAAAAGAAGACGTTCAAAAAGGCATTGAAAATGGAATTTTTTGCACTGATGCAAATGGCTTGGCTAATTCAATGGGTGCCGTTATAAAACAAAATGGAAAACTTTATCGTTGTGTTAAGGCTTATGGTGAAAACTTTACTGAACACAAAAAATTAGTTTGGGTTGAACTAACCATGAAAAATGATCAAGCCGTAACTGCAGACTAATTAACTCTTTTTAAATTGCGAAGAAAATAAGTTTGTTGTATCCCTTACTCAAAAAAAACAAGTGCCAAGTAATCCAATGAAAGAGTCGAAGCCAATACTGGCTAATGTTTTAGCTTCTTTAATCGCATTAATGCCGATGGCAGCTATATCACTGCATGCGTGGGTAGGCTCTGATCCACTGGATGATACGCCTCTTAAATCAAGCGCTTTATTTTTTACTGCATTCCCATTTCTGTACTTTATTGTTGTTGTTTTTTTCTATTTTCATGGGAAATTTCTATTGAGTTTTGGTTTTATTCCACTAAAGAAAATTTTGACCTTCACAACAATTTTTATATTACTTCTAGCAGTACCTCTTGCATTATTGTTAAGCAACCCAGACAAATATGGCATCACTGACGTGTATTTTGCATATGCTGCTATTTCAGGTCTTATTTTAATATCTGTTCTGCCTAGCGTTGTTTGCTGGTGGTACATAGCATGCAAACCGTTGAAAGCCAAAATAAAAACCGTTTCCGTCCAATAGAATTCTTTATCACCCAATCAACAAACACACCAAACAACAATTAATGCGCCAAATCATGTGAATAGTTGACAGCTATTTCATCAGCGCCAGCCCTATACTTTTATAGGGATAGTGTTTTTGCCATCGCTCTCCCGGTTAATAATCCTGTTTATTAAGGATTAAAAAATTCTTAACGACATTGGGAGGTGGGGTATGAAAGCGTTTTCTTTTGTTTTCTGTTCAGTATTGGAAAGGCGCAGGTTGGTTGTTTCCCGTGTTCTTTGGTTGTTGGTGATTGCACTTCTCTGCGTGGCAAATCTCACGCTGGCAGCTGAAATAAAAATATTAAAAACAGGTTTGGGTGATGGCAGTGTGACATCAAGCCCTGCTGGAATTGATTGTGGTAATACCTGTGATTTTTCATTCGCGGGCAATGTCACCTTAACTGCCAATTTTAATGCGGCAGAAGTTGTTTTTGCAGGTTGGCAAGGAACGGGGATCAGTTGTCCCGGCACGGGTACTTGTGTTGTGGATGCAACGACTGCACGCAGGGTCAGAGCTGTTTTTAATCCGATTACCGCTATTCCAAATTTAAGTGAATGTAATCCGGGTGTTGTGCCACCGAATGATTGTTCGCACGATAATATTCGTAATTTTTTAACGGCAAATCCTGACATAGATACAGCGTCTGAATTTATTGCTGCGCTGGATCCATCCTACAAAGAAAACTGGATTTTGATGAATAGATCCGAGAGTTTGCAAACCGGTGTGGCAAATTCGCCGCGCATTTTAATGCCCAGTCACGACGCACGATTTGTTTTCAGTTTTGGATTAAAAGAACACGATTCTTTTCCAGGCTCACATCGCAATGCGATCGAATATATGCAATACGATGATGTGCGAAAAAATTTTCGTTTTCACGAAATTGTTCTCAACGATATTCCAGCCATGCAATGTGTTGATGGTACAGGCCCGACATGTGTAGGCGGTACCTTTACCTTCCCCCCTCGAAGCCCAACCATAAATCGTGTGATTGAAGATGATCCCAAGTGTACCAAGTGTCATTCCACACATAATGTACCGAATACCAGCGCTGCATTTGGTACTGCACCACGAAGCACAACACGAGGCGATTCAATCGCAAAAAATAAACCCAATTGGGATGCTTATGACAGCTGGGGTGGGATGACGCCTTTTAATCGTGATCGTATTTATCAGGGATCGGTTGAAGAAGCTGCATTTAAATCCATGTTCAATCTCTGGAATTGGCGAGCGTCTGCGGAAAATGACGAGATACGGAAAATTATCGAACAACTTCGATTACAACCTGCGAATCTGAACTCGACCAGCAAACATCAAATCACCCGTGACCTAGACGATGCCAGCAATTCCGGGCACATAGAATTTGGTTATGAATTGGCAGGTGCTTCAGCACCGCCCGCAGCAGGTGGAGCGCCCAACACGACGAATTATCAATTCAACAACACCGCTTCCGGTGATGCGACGACAGTTAATCAGGAAGCGCGTTACGTCACCATGCGTCACTCGGGGCCACCCGGCTCAACACCCGGTTTAATTAATGAGTCCTACTCTTCACCCGTTTCTGATGAAGGCCGTGGTGTTCAACTGTTTGATCTGCTCGGCGGATTGGATGGCCAACTCAATCCCAAACGAATTGCAGATGAACTGATCAACCATCGTTATGCCACCAGCGATATTCCAATTGATGTTCGCCCGATTGCACTGGCGATTGCGCGAGGTTATGTCACTGTCGATTCCGCCACTAATAGCATCCAACCTGCGATCACCACAGATTTTGATTTTTTCAATGATCGCAACGGCATGACTTACCCGGCTTATGACAGCATCAATGAATTGGTTGCAGACACTCGATTGCGGGCAGAAAGTTTGCCGCGTCGAAAAGCCGATATCCAGAAACTGACTTTGGACAGAACATCAGTTGATGGAACTGATTCTGATGCTACTGAAGATCCCGACCCCTATCTTGTGACGGCTGATATAGGCCAAGCGGATTCCCTCGGGTTGATCCAACAATATGCACCGGGACTGGCTTCAGGTATTGATTCACGTCGCCAGGAAATATTTCGACGCAGCATAGACCTCGGCGATCGCGATAACACAACTATCGGCAGAGTCGCTGTAGACCGTGAGCACCACGATATTCTAACAACCACACCTCCGACTCCAAGAAATACTACCAAAGTAGCTCTGTTCCGTTATTTTCTGGAGCCTTTAGGTGTCTCTGTCGATAAATGGTCAATGGGTGTCAGGGGTCGTTCACGTGCTTACAACTTTGCGGACGTATTCGGTAATTACACGGGTCCTATCGCCAGTGCTTTGGAAACCGATCTGGTAGCTAATCCTCCACGCGGGTTCGCCACATTCACGGCAACTGAAGCCAATGTGATGGCAGCAGTGAATAACACATTGGATCCTAACCTCTTGCCGGATGTATCCAACACCGCAGCAAATGTTCCTACATTTACTGATGTTCAACGCATCTTTAATAAATCCTGTATTGAATGCCACGGTGGTTTGAATTATCCGCCCTATTACAACCACGGGACTTTCCTGGATATTTCCGAAAGGGAAACACCGCATGTACCGCCCCTGGCGGACCCGGCATGGGACAGATTTGAGGATTCCTACAATATGGCCGTGTCCTTTGCAGAACCTTTTGTGGATGAAGATGGAAACGGCAATTTTGATGATAATAACGATGGTGTTATGGATGCAGGAGGCGGATTCTTCTATACCAAAATTGCCCGCAGAACCAATGAAGATTGCCCACACAATGCACCGGGTGTCACTCGCGGAATGATGCCTTGTGGTGGCCCTGCCTTGACCAAAGCAGATATAGAAACTTTCAAACGCTGGATTCAGGGCTCAACGCCCAAAACAGCAGGCGACCCACATTTGCGCACCATCGACGGGATTAATTACGACTTCCAGGCTGCGGGAGAATTTGTCTTGCTGAATGGGCCGGGTCTGGAAATACAGGCTCGCCACACAGCGATTGAAGGCACTGCACCCTACGGACCAAATCCCTACACAGGGCTGACTTCCTGCGTCAGCGTGAACACAGGTGTTGCATTGCGAATCGGCAACGACAGGGTTACTTACCAGTCCACACCACGCGGTTTGCAATTGAAGATTGATGGCAAACAATGGAGTCTGGATTCAGCACCCATCGCCCTGCCTTCGGGTGGTCGCATCATCACCATCGGTGTACCCAATGCAGTGCAAATAGAAGCACCTGGCGGAACCAAAATTATTGTCACTGCGAATCAGTGGGGCTCACTCTGGTTTATGAATATTGATGTGCAACATGCACGCGGAACGCGAGGTTTGATGGGTTCAATTCTTCCCGGAAACTGGTTGCCCGCATTACCAAATGGAACCTTGCTGGGTGAGAAACCAAAAAGTTTGGAAGAGCGTTATCGTCAATTGTATAAAGTGTTTGGCGATGCATGGAGGGTAAGCAATAGCAGTTCACTGTTTGACTATGCTCCCGGTACTTCCACCGCCAACTTTACTTTCCCAACCTGGCCAAACGGTGAATCGCCACAGTCCTGTTACCTGCCGGTGATCGTTGAAGGCCCGGAAAATCCGCAAGTCCCAGTCATCACCCCCTTGCCAATCGCACAAGCTGAAACACACTGTGCCGGTGTGAAAGATGCAGTGCAGAAAAACAATTGTATTGGCGATGTTTCGATTACAGGCCAGGCAGGATTCGCACAGGTTTATCTGGCTTCACAAAAAATAGAATCCAACAGACTGCCGCAAATTCCAGTGCAAATTTTTCCATTGGATGATGCGGCTGATCTGACCGGGCCAATTAAATTCGACTGGAACAGAACTGCCGATCCTGACGGGGATCCAGTGAATTATCGACACTGTGTCTGGAGCGTTAACAAAATCTACAATGCCAATGAATGTGTTCAGGTAACGACATCGGCGGAATCTGAATTAATAAAAGCTTCGCGATGCACAGGTTTATTTTCTGTGCTGGCCGCACTGCTGTTTTTCGTGTTGCTTTTGATTTTGCTGAAGAAAAAACATAACACACTAACAGCTATTGCTATTTTGTTATTAATCGCACTCGTGGCGATCTATTTCTACTGCTGCAAACCCCAGGATGGCCCTTTAAGCACAACCCTTACTCAACTCAAACCCGGTGAAGCTTATTACTGGAAAGTGTTGGCTGAGGATGGCCGCGGTGGAACAGTGGAAAGTGAAACCTACAGGTTTGAGCTGAAAAAATAATCTGTTGGTATTTTACAAATAAAAAAGCCGATCTCATGGATCGGCTTTTTTATTTATCAATGAATGCGGTACTATCGCCAAATAAACTCCAAAAAATTCTCGCAAGGTCATGGTTTGAAATCTACAGGCACCGATCAATTATCACTGGATCAAATTGCCGTCACACAAATAAAAGGTGTGGGCAGTGTATTGGCGGTGAAATTGGCGAAACTTGGCTTGAATACAATTCAAGACATATTGTTTCATCTTCCGTTGCGTTATCTGGACCGAACCCGTGTTACACCGATTGCAGCATTGCAACCAGGAACCAATGTGGTGATTGAAGGTGAAGTGCGTGCAAGTGATGTCGTGTTTGGCAAGCGCCGCAGTTTGTTATGCAAGATGCAGGATACCACTGGCACAGTGAGTTTACGTTTTTATCATTTCAATAAATCGCAACAACAAAGTTTTACAGCGGGTCGTCGCATTCGCGTTATAGGCGAAGTGCGTCGTGGTGCAGCAGGCTTGGAATTTTACCATCCTGAATATGAATTTCTGGATGAACAAAAATCGCCAATACTGGAAGAAAATTTAACACCTGTTTATCCGGCAACCGAAGGTTTGACACAAACCCGTATGCGCATTCTGGCTACGCAAGCATTGAGTTGGTTAAACCAATATCCTTTGCGTGAATTGATACCGGACAGTTTGCGAAAAAAAAATCAGGCAACACTGGCGGAGGCTATTCAGTTTTTGCATCAACCACCTGCGAGCAGCTATTCCACTTTACTGGAAAATGGCCAGCATCCACATCAACAGCGTCTGGCGTTTGAAGAATTACTGGCTCATCATTTAAGTTTGTTGATATTACGTCGCAATTTGCAAATGGATGCTGCGCCGGAATTGCAGGCAAATAAACACATACAACAACAATTTTTATCGAAACTTGCATTTAAACCAACCGCTGCACAGATGCGTGTTTTGGCAGAAATCGAAACTGATTTGCAAAAAAATATTCCTATGTTGCGACTGGTACAAGGTGATGTAGGATCAGGAAAAACACTGGTTGCGGCGATGAGCGCATTAACCGCCGTTGCCAATGGTTATCAGGTGGCGATTATGGCGCCGACTGAAATTTTAGCAGAGCAACATAAAATTAATTTCTCAAATTGGATGAAACCTTTATCAATTAATCCTGGATGGTTAACCGGCCGATTGGGTGCAAAAGAAAAGCGTGAACAATTGGCTGCAATTGCAAACGGAAATGCGCAAATTATTGTCGGCACTCACGCTCTTTTTCAGGACAGTGTTAATTTTTTAAAATTGGGATTAATTATTATTGATGAGCAACATCGTTTTGGTGTTCAGCAACGTTTGTCGTTGCGCAACAAAGCGAATCATGATCATACGCGACCGCATCAATTAATTATGACGGCCACACCGATTCCTCGAACACTGGCGATGAGTGCTTATGCGGATCTGGATATTTCGGTTATTGATGAATTGCCTCCGGGTCGAACACCCGTCACAACAGTCACTATCAGTGATGCTCGTCGCGATGAAGTGATTCAACGTGTTCATCACGCCTGCACAGAAGGTAAACAGGTTTATTGGGTTTGTACCTTGATTGAAGAATCCGAACAACTGGAAGCACAGGCAGCAGAAGTCACAGCAACCCAACTCGCCAGTGTTTTGCAATCTGTCCGCATAGGTTTGATACACGGGCGATTAAAACCGGCAGAAAAAGATGCCGTCATGAACGCATTCAAAACAGGTGAGATTCAATTATTGGTTGCCACAACGGTGATTGAAGTGGGCGTGGATGTGCCCAATGCCAGTTTGATGATTATTGAAAATCCGGAACGCCTGGGTCTTGCACAATTACATCAATTGCGCGGGCGCGTAGGAAGAGGTTCAATCGCCAGCCATTGCGTTTTGCTTTATGCATCACCTTTATCACAACACAGCAAAGCGCGTTTGCAAGTAATGCGGGAAAGTAGCGATGGTTTCTATATCGCTGAACAGGATTTATTACTGCGCGGCCCGGGTGAAGTCTTGGGAACAAAACAAACAGGCGACATGCAATTAAAAATTGCTGATTTACAACGCGACGCACATCTTCTGGAAAATGTTAGAAAAATTGCAAATCAACTTTTAAACCGCTATCCGGAAAATTGCCAACCATTAATGAACCGATGGTTAGGCGAAAAGGATCGTTATTGGCATGCGTGACATTTGAAATAAAAAACAAAAACGCCGATGAGAAAATCATCGGCGTTTTATTTCGGACATCTGATTTCAGCTGCATTTTTCACTTCATTTGCATCTTGATTTCAGTCGTCATCCCTGCGAAGGCAGGGAACCAGCTCTTGACTTGATTGAACACCGTTGAGCTGGATTCCTGCCTTCGCAAGAATGACGCTACCAAACTTAATTACAAACCGAACCCGTTACTGTTGGAATTTCAGCTGTTCCGGAATGTGTACCCTGGAATCCAAATTCAACGGTTTGACCTGGTTGAATAGTTGAATTCCAACTAACTCCGGTTGCGGAGTATGGATTGCTTCCGCTAACAGTTGCATTCCAGGTTCCGGAAATTCGAGTGCTGCCAGCGTAAGTCCAATTGACTGTCCAGCCATTGATTGCGCTGCTGCCGTTATTGGTGACGCGAATGGCACCTGTGAAACCTGATCCCCAGTTATTGCTGACAACATAAGCACAACTTCCGCTGCCGTTAGTTGCTGTACTGCTTGAACTGCGGGAACTGGAAACTGTACTGGAGCTTGAACGACTGGAGCTCGAAACAGAACTTGAACGGCTTGAACTTGAGGTCACAGCAGTTGAACTGCTGGAGCGCGAGCTGGAGCTGGAACTGATAGTGCCGCTGGAAGGGGTTGCATTGTAGGCATTGGAGTTGGCGCTGCCATCAGCCGTGGTGTATTTCACCCAGAACCAGTAAGG
>CBFGPN010000119.1:0-12285 GCA_965650675.1 uncultured Cellvibrio sp. | reverse complement strand
AACACCATCAGCACCACCACTGGCAGCAATACGCAGATTTTTTACTGTTGCATTTTTCAAGATAATCACTGGTGGTTGGGCATCACTATCACCAGGACAAGTCAAACCCAGAGTCTTGCCACCACAATCAACCACTTCATTTTCAAGAGTAGCCCCTGCAACACACTTTGATGAACCAGTGTTTGCGGTTGAACTGCTGGATTTACTGGTAGAGACACTACTGCTGGACTTGCTGGTAGACACACTACTGCTGGATCTACTGGAGCTTGATGAAGAAGTTGTACCTGTACCACTGGTAGGAATTGAACACTCTTTTACCGAGTTACTGGGTGCAGGATCAGAACCAAAAGTCGTAACACTACAACTAAAACTGCCATTTAATACCTTGTAAACAAACTTGTCTGACGCACCAAAGGCAACATTGGTTGATTGGGAGACTGAACAGGTTTGACCAATTTTACAGATTGTCGTGTAACCACTTGGACGATTAGCTGCAAACACACTTGACGCAAAAAAAACAAGAATAGTTATTAATATCGATTTTTTTAGCATGAGAAACTCCAAAATACTCATCGGACTACAACAAGTTTTGAACTTGTTACCTTTAGCATAGACTGCCGGCTTCCCCGCAAAACATCTAGCTTGGCGCAAAATATAGCATCAAATAATTTGATTTACATCACAAAACTCGTCTTGTAAGATTTTATTCTAAAAATTCTAATTTTAGATTTATTTAAAAATCCAATAAAAAATCACCGCACATGCAATAATGTTTTTTATTGCATGAAAAATGAGAAAAACCATGAAATTGCTTATATCTGCTTCAAGATTCTTTGTTCTGTTTTGTGTCTTTACATTAATTATCGGATGCCAAAAAAAGTCTAATGAAGATTCAGTTCAAACAGAAACTGACCAAATCCCCAAAATCCGGAATCTTAAAGTCATTAATGCCAGCCTTAACGTTTATTTAAAAACAAATCAACAACATCTGATTGCAGGCAATGACGGTATTGTCATTATTTCCAAAGAGGGCACCCAATGGCATGCAGCAAACACCAACGGAATTAGTGACAATATTATCTCTGTGGCTGCGGATGACAGTACCAATACGATACTGGCAGGTGGAGAAAATGGGTTACTCATGGTATCGATAGATTCCGGCGAATCCTGGCAAAAAATAGCTACCGAAAATAATCGTAAAATAACCGCCGTGGCTTTCGATCCGGCTAATAAAAAATGGATAGCAATGGGCGAACAAGGTTTGGCGCTTTATAGCGAATCCCCTTTAACAAAATGGGAAAAAGCTGTCTTTAATTCCGGACTCACAACAACAAAATTAATTCCAACTTCAAACAGTTTATTGGCGATTGGTGAAGATGGACTTATGGCCAACTCTACAGATGGTGGACAAAATTGGCAGATTCTTGAAAGCATGACACCTGCAACCTTGACTGATGGCGTGGTGATTGATGGGCAAATATTAATAATCAGTTGTGCAGACGGAAATATTTTAAGAATTGATCTGGAAAAAAATATCCGGAACATTATCGCTACCGGCAACACATCTTATCTCACAAAAGTTTTTTACAGCACACAACATAAAACCTTAATAGTTTCCACCAGTGACGGTGCAGTTATGTTATCTGATGACACGGGTCATTTATGGGCTCCGGTTGCCGGAACCAGTGGTTACCTGACCAATATTGCCCAAACAACGGACGGGTCAAAAACACTGGTTACCGGTGATGCAGGCACTTTGATGCTTTCCGACAATGGTGGCCGCACATGGCAAACCCTGTCTTCACCAACCAAAGTGACTATTCAAGGTTTGGCGACAATCAATCAGGAATTGGTGGCCTATGGTGAAAGCGGACTTTTATTACACAGCAATGCACCTGATAAATCCTGGATAACAATTAATTTTCCATTCAAAGAATATTTACATCAATTAATTCCCGTAACAGCAGATAATTGGATCAGTGTTGGCACCAAAGGATCATTATTAAGATCGAGAAATCAGGGACAATCCTGGGAAACAACCAATGCAGCGACACAGGAAAATGATTATTTATTTTCAATTATTCAGGATCAAAAAACCGGTAATCTTATTACTGCCGGTACACCCGGTACTATTTTGGTTTCAGAAAATCAGGGTAAAGATTGGAGCATTCGTCTCGCGCTGGGTGATATCACCCAAGGTTACTTTCATCAACTCATTGGTGACAATAAAGGAACCGTTGTCGCCATAGCAGGCCCCGGAATAACGCATTACTCTACCGACGCTGGCAAAACCTGGCAGGCAAGTAATATCGATAACACCAAACAATTGTTTCAAGGTATTTACGATGTCTACAGCGAACAATTTATAGCAGTGGGTCAAGCAGGTAACATTCAATTATCCAGGGATGCTATCGATTGGAAACCCGCAACAACATCAGTGCAGAACTCCTTGCAAACTTTATTTGCTATGGAAAATATTATTTTTATTGGTGCAGATAAAGGATTGATATTATTTTCAACTGATCAGGGAAAAAATTGGCAGACCATTGATACCAAAGTAAATGCCACCATATTGTCAATACGCAAACTGGCAAGCGGCAAACTGATAGCGATTGGATCAAAAGGACTGGTATTAATTTCTGCGGACTCGGGCAAAAACTGGCGACAAATATCCACACCCACCACAACACTCTTACGTGGTCCGGCGCAAGACCCATCAACAGGTATCATTTATTTATCAGGAAAATCAGGAGAAATTCTTTATTCAAAAGATGATGCCGAAACCTGGCAACTTATGCCTTCAGTCACCCAGGCATCAATTAAATCACTGTATATCGATAGCAAAAATCACATGCTGGTTGGCATAGGGGAAAGGCAAATAAGAATTCCGCTGCTAAAATGATTCCATATATATTATTTTAATCCATCCTGATGTTTGAATTGCCCGGTTTGTAAAAAGTGGATTACCTGAGCAATGACTTTTTTATTTTTCATCATAAAGGTATGAGTAACAGGTAGTGCAATAAAATCTTTCATGCCATCGACCTTGGTATTTTCCAAGGTCACTTTACCATCATCAGGATTGGGCAGCATCAAGGATAAAATTGGATTAAATGTTTTAGTTCCCGCAATAATACCCAGCTCAAAATTCGCAGCCGGTAATTGATTACAAAAACTATTGGCAGCGGTACTGAGTTGTTGACCTGCTGGCCCATTAATCGATCTGAAAATATCCCATGATTGTAAATTATCGGCTACTTGACTACCTTTATTCGGCGGTCCCAACATCACTACCCGTGTAACTTTTTCAGCTGGATATTTTGAAAAATAATAACGAACCAACAAACCACCCAGAGAATGGGTCACAAAATAAATGTTTTTTGCCTGATGTCGCACACAAAAATCCAGACCGTCTTTAATGACAGCTTCAGCCAAATCCTCAATCGATTTTTTACGTGAAGGGTAATCAATGTTGTACACCAGAAAATTTTCTTTTTGCAATGATTTGACGAGTGTGTTCATCGACTTGGAAGTTCTACCCATGCCATGAAGGGTGATGACGCACTCCGTAGCACTGACGTGAAAAGCTATAAAACTGAGAATAAAAATAAATATTTTGATTAATGGTTTCATAATTACCTCTGTGGTATTCACCTCACATTCACAACAGGAAAGACAGTCCCCACTTTGAAAAAAAGGGGGGGTTAGGGGGGATTTAAAATCTTCGTAAAATTGACCATCTTAAATCCCTCCCCGCCTCCCTTTTTCAAAGGGAGGAGCCAGCCCCTATCAAGGGAAGGAAGCAGGTTTATGTTTAATTAATCACTCGCCGAAACGGTGGCAAAGAATTCAAAATCGCTTTGCCATAACGTTTACTGATAATTCTGCGATCCAATAAGCTGATTTTGCCTTTATCAGTTTCAGTTCTCAACAAGCGACCACATGCTTGAATTAATTTCAGTGATGCATCTGGTACGGTTAATTCCATAAATGCATTACCACCACGCGATTCAATCCACTCTGACAAAGCCGCTTCAATCGGGTCATCCGGAACCGCAAAAGGCAATTTGGCGATAATGACATGCGTGCAGTAATTTCCTGGCAAATCCACACCTTCTGCAAAACTCGCCAAACCAAAAAGCACACTGCCCTCACCTAAATCAATTTTTTGTTTGTGTTGGATTAACATCTCCTGTTTGGATGCATCGCCTTGTAGCAAAATTTTATTTTGCAATACTGTTGGCAGCTCTTCATAAACATCCAGCATTTGCTTTTTGGATGAAAACAAAACCAACGTACCCGCATTCAAATCGATAATATTCGGTAGCTGATCAATAATAGCCATGGTATGCACATCTGCATTGGTCGCTTCGACTGTAGCTGCAGGAATTTCCAAAGTCGAGTCTTGAAAATTAAATGGACTGGGCAAACTATGATACTGCGCTGAATCAGGAGTTCCTGCACGCATTTTGAAACGTTGAAAATTTCCCAATGCTGTCAGTGTTGCAGATGTAATCACAACACCACAAGCGCGATTCCATAAAGAATGTTGTAAAGTTTTTGCAGCAAGAATTGGACTTGAACAGACCTCAATATCAATGCCACCGGTTTGCTCGACTGGTGTTAACCAACGCGCCTTGGGCACATCAGTTTCTGCATCGGCAATTGCGTAGGTTATCCACAGATCACGATTGAGTTCGGCACGCGAATGCCAGGTACCAATTAAAGGGTAATAATTTTCCAAATCCACTTTCGGCACAGGACAATGTGCATCTTCCATCGCCTTACCAACTTCTTCTGCCATTTTGCCAAGAGTTTCGGTCAAGCGATCAAACTCTTTATATAAGTTGATGCAAGTCGCTTTTAAAATATCCGGAATTTTTCCTTGTTCAAAACGATAATGGGACTCACGATCAGCAAATTGAATGGTTTGTACAAGCTGTTCACACTGCGGAAAAATTTGATCCAATAAACTTTTGCAGCTAATAAATAATGCTGGCAGTTGTTCAGCATAACGGTCTACATCCCCTGCACCGCTAATTGAACCTAATAATGCGCCCAAGCTTTTATTGGATTGATCCAGCCATTTACTGGTCGATGAAATGCGGCTGTGATGCGCAAAATGACTGAGCGTTTTTTGTGGCAGATGATGCCCCTCATCAAACACAAAAATCGCATCTTCCGGTGCCGGTAAAATCGCACCGCCACCCAGAGCTAAATCAGCCAACACCAAATCATGATTGGTGACTATGCAATCTACTGCATGCAATGTATCGCGCGCTTTAAAAAAACTACAGGCAGATACGTTGGAACAACGACGCCCTGTGCATTGACGATGATCAGTGGTAATGATTTGCCATTCTTCCTGCTCAAGTGCTTGCGGCCAGGTATCGCGTTCACCATTCCATTTGTTGGCAGCAAGCGACTCCATCATGGATTGATAAAGTTTATAGTGCTGTGCAGACAGGCTTGGATATTCATCTTCATACAAAGCGCGAGTAGGATTAATGCCACTTTCATATTCAGCAATCACGTTATCCAATTTACTTAAACACAAATAACGGCCGCGACCTTTTGCCAGATTAAAACTGAAATTCAATCCGGCATTTTTGGCGAGTTCGGGTAAATCTTTATGAATAATTTGTTCTTGCAGAGCGACAGTCGCAGTAGAAATGACCAGTTTTTTACCAAGATGTTTTGCCATTACCAATGCAGGCAACAGATAAGCAATCGTTTTACCTGTGCCTGTACCGGCTTCTACTACGCAAATATGATTGCCATTTTCAGTAGATGGTTCCCTCACACCCTCCTCATCCAATTCAATATTACCGAGACATTTGGCAATTTCGGCAATCATCATTTTTTGGCCGTAACGGGATTTCAGCCCTTTATTTTCCAAAAACTGACTGTAGGCAGTTTGAATCGTTTTTTTGGTATCGTCACTGAGCATCAGAATTTAATTTACTCTTGACTGGATTGGCATAAATAGCCAAGGCAATTTCGCGATGTTCTTCCGGTATAGTTTGCATACGCGCAACAAATGCTGCCTTTTGTTCTGCTAACACAGAAGGATCATATGCAATCTGCCTGTCGGAATATTTCACATTCGGAATGGTGTTAAATAACATCTCGTAAGCAAAACAATTAGTGGCATGTAACACATAATTATTGAGAATTTGCTGATCAAGCTCAGTAACCAGATCATCATTGTCCTGATAATCTTTTCGCATCTCTTCACCAAAAGCCAAATGGATATTCCCTTTTTCGCCAGTAATTCCCATGGCGATACTGCGTACATCTTCATGCTCTTCCTTTTGATATCCACCTTCAGTCTTCTGCAAATATAGCTCACGTGCTTTGGCGGCATCACAAGGGTCAAGCTCATAAGAAATTGACACAGGCACTATATGCAATGCACGAATATAATCCGCCAGTAATTCTGTTTTAGGTTTATTCAATGTCAGCATGCCCAACACAGCAGAATTGGTTTTATCACAACCATCTTTGGCGCGTCCTTCGCGTTGCGCAATCCAGATACTGGAATGTTCGTTGACAATTGAATGGTAGATATAAGCGGATAAATGTTTGGCAGCTTTTAATTTTTCACGCGGTGCTTTGGCACTGCGATTAACAATAAAACTTTTATTCAAACGCATCAAATCCGATGCAAACGGTTTGGTCAACAAATTATCGCCAATCGCAATACGCAAGGTATTACTGTCGTTGTGATACAAAACCCAATTGACAAACGCTGGATCCATTGCGATATCACGATGGTTGCTAATAAAAAGATAAGACTGATTTTTATCGAGCTTATCCAAACCGGAAACGGTTACCGATTTCACTCTCGAGCTAATCATTTTGCTCATGTATTTTTCAACAATTTGCTGAAAACCCCGAACATCCTTGACTGGCGCCAATTCTTTCCTGAGTTTGGTTCTTACCAGAGGGCGCCATAACCAACCCAACCAGGATTCTGTTTTGGGAAAAACCAGATGCGTTACTGCCTGAACCAATTCCCGGTCAGCGAGTATGCGATCCAAAGTGGCTCTCACTTCATGATCGTAATAAGGACGGATATCATCAAACTCACTCATCAATGCTTCTCTATTCTCCAAAAAAACGGTCGCCAACATACAGAAAACAACAACAAAATGCCACCAATGCACCCTTATAAACAAATACTGTTCTGTGACCCGCAACACCCGGCTCGTATAAAAAAACCGCCAGAATGCGCGCCTTGACAGAGCTTGGGAGAGGGTCAATAGTTACACTGGACGGGAACTCCAATTTAATCAATAACTCTCGGATTCGTATGAAAATTTTACTGGTTGAAGACAGCCCGACCCTGCGCCATGCCATGCGCAGCTTTATCGTTGACGCTGGCCACACACCCATAGTTGCCCGAAGTGGTGAAGAAGCCCTGCAAATGCTGGAAAACCAGCCTGTGGACATGATCATCATGGATGTCGAAATGCCCGGCTTGAACGGATTCGAGACTACCCGATTAATTCGTGAGTGGCTTGCTGGCCATTGGATTCCAATTATTTTTGTAACCGGCTGTGCCGATGATGAAAGTTATCGTGAAGGAATTGAAGCCGGCGGCGATGATTACTTGATCAAACCCGTTAGCATGATGATTATTAAAGCCAAAATCCGCGCCATGGAAAGAATTGCAGAGATGAGGGATCAATTAAATCGGTTGAACAATGAACTGGAAGCGCTTAGTCAACTGGATAGTTTGACGCAAATCTATAATCGCCGTTCCTTTAATGAACTGGCATTACAACAGTGGTCACAAACCAAAAGGCAACAACAACCTATCAGTCTGTTGATGATAGATGTTGATCATTTCAAACTCTATAACGATCACTACGGACATCCCGCTGGCGATGCTTGTCTGAAAAAAATTACCCAGGCAATAAAAAGTTGTTTACATCGCACTACTGATATTTTCGGTCGTTATGGCGGCGAAGAGTTTATCGTTTTATTACCGGATACCGATATGCAAGGCGCCTATTGTGTGGCACAGGCGATCAACAGTGCAATTTGTCAGTTGATGATTCCACATTCCACATCATTAACCAGCATTCACGTTACCGCCAGTATTGGTGGCGCAACTTGTTTAAGAGCTGCTGCGCACAGCCTGGATGAATTAATCAAGCATGCTGACCGCGCACTCTACAAAGCAAAACGCAGCGGGCGCAATCGTTCACTTGTCGAAGAAATGGCTTCTCACAAAACACTCTTGATCGCGGACACCAATCCAAAATCCATTCATCATTTTTCAGAATTACTCAATCAACAATTTAATATTTTGACTTGCGAATCTGCAAAAGAATGTTTGGATTTATCGCTGGAACTCGGCCCGGATTTAATTTTAATCAGCAGCGAAATCATGTCAGCCGATAATCAAGCGCTGTGTCATGAATTAAAACGTAATCCCAAAACCAACGGTATTCCTGTTTGCATATTTACCGACACACCTACGCCACAACATCCTGCACTCAATAGCGAATTGGGAATCAAGGCTTGCTACGACAAAACCCAAAGCGCACAGACCTTGCTCAATCAAATTCTGAAACTCATCAATTAATTGAAAAACGGAAAATCGTTTTGGTTGTGTAAACATCATCCGGCTTCAAAATACAGGAAGGGAAATGGGGTTGATTGGGTGAGTCAGGAAAGTGTTGTGGCTCCAGACAAAATCCTGACCTGTAACCGTAAGTCTTACCTTTACCTTGCAAGCTACCATCAAGAAAATTACCTGAATAAAATTGCACACCAGGCTCTTGTGTCAAAACTTCCAACACGCGACCCGAAAGCGGATCAACAACACGCGCAGCCAATGTCAGTTCTTTTTTCATTCGCTGATTAATCACATAAGTGTGGTCGTAGCCAAAACCATTTTGCAATTGCTGATTATTTTGATTGATATCCCGCCCGACGGGTTTCGGCTGTAAAAAATCAAATGCCGTATTTGACACAAGCATTAATTCCCCTGTTGGAATTTGTACTGAATTAACAGGCACTATATTGTCAGCAAAAATTTGCATATGGTGATGCAAAACATCATCAGCACCGGATAAATTAAAATAGCTGTGTTGGGTTAAATTCACCGGAGTTGCCTGATCTGTGATCGCATGATAATCCACATGCAATTCATTTTTTTCCGTAAATTGATAAATCACTGTTACTTGCAAATTACCCGGAAATCCTTGATCACCATCAGGGCTCAATAAATGCAATTTCAACCCTGCGCCTTTTGCATCCGAAAACGTTTCCGCATGCCAAACCTTTTTATCAAATCCAATTGGACCGCCGTGTAAATTATTCACACCATTGTTAGCTGCCAGAGAATATTTTTTACCCTCCAATTGGAAACAGGCATTGGCGATTCGATTACCATATCGACCGATGATGGCACCAAAATAAGGTGATTGTTCAAGATAAGGATCCAGCGTTTCAAAACCCAGCACCACATCGTCTATCTTGCCTGATTTATCAGGCACATGAAGCTGAGTGATAATGCCACCCAAATTAATTATTTTGACAAAACTGCCATTGGCATTAGTTAGTGTGTATTCATAAACTGTTTCACCCGCAGGAGTAATACCAAATTCAGTTGAAGTGATTGCTGCTTGTATCATTTTTCGAAATTTCCACGCTGTAAATGCAAAATATTGCTCAATTTAGATAATGTGATTATCAATTTTTTTGAATAAATTATTTCAGGATCAAAACAAAACCCTGATTGTGTTTAACTGTTAAATGTAATTGTTTTTTATTATTGATAGATTGTGAAATAAAATCACGTTCACCAACGCCGTTTGCAATTAACAATCCGGACTTACTTCCAGCAAAATTTAAATTCAGATCAATCGTTTTATCTTCTTTGTCCGCATTGATTCCTGCCAGATACCAAACATTTCCAGCCCTGCGGGCCAACACCAGATATTTACCGGGAAATCCTTCTATAAACTTGACTTCGTCCCATTCACGAGGCAGTTCACGCAAAAAGTTTTTTACATATTCAGGTGCAGTTGCCATACCTTCAGGAATTTCTGCAAAATGTTGGATACCGGAAATCATCAATACAGATTCTGCCAATTCAAAAGAGTTGGCCGTTACCCTTTTAATATTGGGAATATCGCCAAACGCCATTGGCGTGTAATCCATAGGGTCAAACACATTACGCGCAAATAAGGCCGTTGCAATATGGGGAGGAGCCAAATCCTGATCTCTCTGACCAAAGGTTGTAAATTCAAAACCTTTAATCGATTCCATGGTCATCAAATTCGGATAAGTACGCTGCCAACCTCGCGGTAAAGTTGCACCGTGAAAATTAATTAAGAAATCGTATTTCGCTGCATCTTTCAGAATATCCTGATAATAAGCCATCATGGATTGACCATCGCCTGCAAAAAAATCTATTTTCAAACCTTTAACGCCAATGGCTTTTAATCGGGAAAATACTGCTGCACGTTTTTCAGCTGTTAATAATTCACTTTTAGGACTATAGGGAGTTGTATTCCAGTCGCCTGATGAGTTGTACCAAACCAGAATACCCACATTTTTTTGTGCCGCATAATCAACCAATTGTTTCAGTTTTTCATAGCCAATTTTTTTGTCCCAATCAGCATCAATTAAGGTGTAATCCCAATGCATGTCCGCAGCGTAGTCAATAAATTTTTTCTGAACATCAAAGGTTGTGAAATCATCTTTTAAAATTGCCCAACTCCAGGATGAATGCCCGGGTTTGATAATCTGTGGATTCACCGCAATTGCAGGTTCTGCCAAATCGGTTCCCAGTGTGGATTCCATAATAGTTTGCAAAGAACCCAGAGCAATAACACGCCAGGGTGAAATAAAATCCCGATTGGATTTCGCCAATAATCCACCGCCGGTAAACACCTCTGCTGATTGTGGAATAGCAATTTTATATTTTCCATTGGTTGATTCATGATGCAATCGTGAAGCGTGCCAACTGCTATCCACCGCAGCTTCGGTAATTAAGACCCAATTATTTTTATCAATACTGAATAATGCAGGAAATGCCCAACCCGCTCCAAGCGTAGAAGGCGTGCCAACAGCAATATCCATTTGATAATGTTCTTCATAAGAAGGATTGGTATTGCTCCAACCTGTTTGGGCTACCGACATAGGTTGCAACCAGGCTTTGGTATCGGCGGCAAATTGAAAGCTACTGGTCTCATTCAAAAAATGAATGGTTGATTGCGCAGAATTTTGCTGATGATAACGAAAAGCGACACCATCATTTGAAACTCTGAAAATAATCTGCAGTTTTTGATTTTGTTGATTACTGATGGTGAATATTTTTTCATTGGCCCTGTAAGCAATAACACTCTTCTTGCCCACACGCATGGTGTAATTATCAGTGACCGACTTAATATCCGATGATGTTTCAAGTTTGATATTGCGGGTGAAATCACCACCCGATGTTTGCAAACCGAGATCAGATTCCAGAATAATCGGCTTGCCTTCACGCATGACTGAATAAGCCAAACTTTGGTCGCTGGATACAAAAACTTCAAGGCTAATTGATTTATCCGGGCTGGTCAGGGTGTGTATTGGTGGCTGATGCACGCAGGCAGCCAGGCATAAAACCATCAAAATACCGATTATTCTCATAGTTATTCTCTTAAAAAACGAAAGGTCAGCATATTATCATACAATTAATCACGAAAATTTGAATTAAAAAAATGTAAACTTGCCGCAAACATCAATTAACAGCAGGAATCCTGATGCAACCTACAGATCAATTCGTCAATCATCTTTATAAAACAGAAAGTCGTCGCGTGCTGGCAACACTGATTCGTCTGCTGAAAGATTTTGATCTGGCAGAAGAAGCCATGCAGGATGCGTTTGCGATTGCATTACAACAATGGCCGATTGATGGGATTCCACAAAATCCCCGTGCATGGCTGGTATCAACCGGTCGATTTAAAGCCATAGACCACATACGCCGTCGCGCAAAATTTAATTCTTCGCTGGATCATATTGCCGATGAATTGGAATCATCTATCAGCGATAGTGAAGATTGGGGCGAACGCAATCTTGAAGACGATCAATTGCGTTTGATTTTTACTTGCTGCCACCCCAGCCTGGCACCTGAAGCACAAATGGCACTGACACTTCGTGAAATTTGTGGTTTAACAACCGAAGCCATAGCCAAAGCATTTTTGATCAACCCTGTTACTCTCGCACAACGCATCGTGCGCGCAAAAAATAAAATTCGCGATGCAGGCATTCCTTATGAAATTC
>CBFGPN010000118.1:0-12439 GCA_965650675.1 uncultured Cellvibrio sp. | reverse complement strand
ACATGATTCGATTGCTTAATCAAAAAGGAGTTGGATGAAAATGACCTATGCAAAAATCGAAAAGGACATTTACATCCCATATTATTTATAAAATAAAAAAATTATAAAAAAGTAATTTTCATTAAAAACAATGTGTTAATTAAATTAATTATAGCTTGGCATAAGTGATGCAAATAAGGATTCGGGCAACCAGAATATCACCAGATATTTTGGCAAAGCTAAAACACAGATTTCGATACTACTGATTTAAATCCTGATCTGTTATTCATTAAATTTAATTGGAGTAATTTTATGTCACAACCAACAGTTGTAAATGGCGCAGTAATCGATGCAATCACCGCAACCAATACCAAAGTTCTGGCTGAAGCGCCCGCCATGGCTATGGGTAGTTTGTATCAAACCGTAGGTAATTCTGTTGCTATGGCCGCTGCCAACGCCGTCTACGCACAACAACAAGCCAACGTGTCATTCCAGGCTGCCAGCACACTGGGTGTCACCAAACTGTTTTCCAGCAATCAATAATCACTCAGCCAATTCATAATTAATTTCTAGAGGAGAATTATCATGTCACAACCTACAGGCGTAAATGGTGCAGTCATTGATGCTATTACAGCGACCAATACCAAAGTTCTGGCTGAAGCACCTGCTATGGCAATGGGTAGTTTGTATCAAACCATCGGCAACTCCGTTGCTATGGCTGCTGCAAACGCCGTTTATGCACAACAACAAGCCAATGTGACTTATCAAGCCGCAAGTACGCTCGGCATCACAAAAATGTTTTCACAAAACAATTAATTATTTTTACATTATTTTAATCGGAGTAACTTATGAGCCAACCATCAAGTAAAAATCAATCAAGCCAACCGCAAACTGTAAATGCAGCAATCATTGATTCGATTACAGCTACCAACACCAAAGTTCTGGCTGAAGCGCCTGCTATGGCAATGGGTAGTTTGTATCAAACCATCGGCAACTCCGTTGCTATGGCCGCTGCAAACGCCGTTTATGCGCAACAACAAGCCAACGTAACCTATCAAGCAGCAAGTACGCTGGGTATTACAAAATTATTTTCACAAAATAATTAATTTAGTTTTTTAAATTGATGATCGGAGAAAACTATGAGCCAACCACAAGTTGTAAATGGCGCGATAATTGATGCGATTACTGTCGCCAACACCAAAGTTCTTGCAGAAGCACCCGCCATGGCAATGGGCAGTCTGTATCAAACTATCGGCAACTCGGTTGCCATGGCCGCTGCCAACGCCGTTTATGCACAGCAACAGGCCAACGTCACTTATCAGGCTGCAACAACTCTTGGCATCACCAAAATGTTTGAAGCCAATAAGTAACATAATGAGTACCGATGCGTTATGTGTCGGTGCTCTTTATGCTTGTGCGATCGCAATTTTAATTAGATTGAGGAGAAAATATGTCGCCTGATGACTATATCAAAACAGCAAAAAATATTAATGATGAAGTTCAACAACAAAGCAACACCACATTGCATACACTTTCTCTCGGTGGTCTGGTGAATGCACAATCACTCACCCTGTTGAACAACACGCAAAACCAATACGCATCACAGGCACTGGCCAACGCAGCCATGGTTGCAACCTGTGACAAAATACTACGCAGTTAATCTGTAAAAATTAATTCATTATTTGGAGTCTTGTTATGGGTACCACAACAACCACTACAGCAGCCAGTTTATCCAATGCCATTGTTGGCAGTTTTGATCCAATAAACGGTATGCCAGCAAATGTAAAAAATACCTGGTCTTTTGAATACAACCAAACTCAAAACCAGGTCAATTTTTCAATTCAAGTAGGCATCCCTCCGATGCTGGTTGATAATTCCAGTCAAAGCCTGCAAGCCACAATTTCTATTGACGACATAGAATCACTCATCAATTGGTTTTCTATCGTTAAAATGCAAAGTAATTCCAGCAGTAAAAAATAACCCTTGGTATTGAGGCGATAATATGAGTCAGTCCGATAAAAAAAATTCCGATGATAATTCTGATGCACTTACTTATTTTAGCGCTGCCACTGCGGGGGTAGCGCAATCTGTCAGTTTTGAAGCACTCAATGTTATTGAAGAACAAAGAAACCAGGGCATTATCAGAAACACTGCTGTAGGCAATGCCTATGCAAAATGGCTAGCAAACCCACAGGTAGGTGAACAATTTTATTTGCCTCTTATTAATGCAATCAATTCTGACAATCAGGATCAAATGGTTTTCAATAAATATGGCAGGTTTCTTGAAATGCTTTTTACTCCAACCGATCCCGATAAAAATAAATAAATATGAGCGCTACAAATGCATAACTCTATAACGCTGAATACCCGCGGTGCACATCATAAAAAACCATCGTTATTAATCGATCTGGAAACTCTGCAACATTTTCACGCCAATAAAATTTTGCAACTGATGGATCAGGATATCTGTCAGTATCTTGGACGCGAACCCTGCCAAAATTTATCTCAGGCAATTCAATATGTTTACGACTACAACAGTACTCAACCTGTGCGCTATGCCATCACACATCGAGCATTTGGTTTTATTGGCGTTGTCAGTTTTGGCGTAATCAAGGGAAAACAACTTGATGTTGTTATTGGCTATTGGATAGCAAAACGATATCAAAATCAGGGCTACGCCAGGCAAGCGATTCAACTATTGTTACAAAAACTGAAAAAAATCAATGTGCAGCGTGTTACTGCCGAGATATATCCAGGCAACACCCGCTCTGAATACTTACTTGAAAGCTTGGGATTTTGTTGTGATGACAAAACCTTGTTGCATAACGACCAGATGCAATATTATCTGGCGCTGACGATTTAATTCAGCGCTCCCATAATACGCTTCAACTCTTCCGCCATCCCCAATTGAGCTGTTTTATTAGAATCACTTAGACCAGAAAGTTTTTCCTGTTGATTATTCAAGGATGTCGCCACATTAAGGTTGTGGGTAATAATTTTTGCATCCGCATTTAAAACACCATTGTACCAATCAAACATCACCCACTTGGCTGGATCAATTTTGGCGTTAATTGATTGGTAATTGTGCGCACTTATTTTCATCATCATTCTCTACAGATTTTTAATAGGACATTATTATCCACACCCGAAATAGATTCGGAATAATTTGTCCACCAAAGATATAAAACCAAAATTATTTTAAAAAATAATTAACGAAATCAGTTAATTAAATTGCAAAACAAAAATTATCTTATTGGTACATCGATTGCAATCAACAATCTGTCAATCTGAATAATTGATATCCGATATAAAGATTGACACTGCATTAAAAAATACACCCATTATTCAATTAACTATCCAAAGGATAAAATTATGATTATGCCAAAACACATCACTCTATCAATTTATTTCCTACTGGCAATTCTTCTGCTACCAACAACTGCACTGGCTGCACCACCGGCCACGATTGCATCATGCGAAGGGATTCAGGATGCTTATCCTATTCTCGGAAAGAAATGCGCAACTGAATATGCAAAAATCAACCATGCACCAGCCAACCGGAACGAACGAGCCAAAACACTTAAAGCACGAATTGCTGTATTAACTATTTTCAGGAAAGCGTATGTGTGCAATGGAATATGGGGAGCAACAAAATCAGCCCAACAACGATTTATCAGCAGCGAGGAAGGTCACTTGATGGCGGTTGATAATCTGATCAATGCAATGACTATTGCCGGTGACCCCAACGTACCCGACTACGATGATATCGTAAGCAAATTACACAAAGTTTCCATGACAAAACAACAATGCAAATAAACATGCACTTCAACTTCGGAGCCTGTCATCGACAGACTCCGGTTCACAAAAAATTATTGCGAAAAGGCCTCTCCCAAATACACCCAGTTATGCACTTTTCCTGTACCCGCATATTTTTGATAATACTTTTCCCTGACACCCATATTAATTAATCCTCGACGGGTATTAATTTCCTCGGTATTGCTGCCTTCCGCAATTTTTATAAAAGCTTCCAGATACATCCAACTGTAGGGATTTGCACCACTGGCCGAGGAAATTCCTCGTGCGTTGTAGTACCACCAGCCATTCATCTTTCCAAGAATTTTAACGGGGCCATAATTACTATCACGCATTTTTGCAAAATGTGCCGAATGACTATTCATCATGGTGATCCAAAGTGATATGTCACTTTTCTCTATAGCTTTTAAAGTTACGCCCCAACCAATTAACTTGGAAACAACATAGGCATTAGCCAAATTACCACTGGCCCCCACATTATTATCAACAGGATCAGTTTCGCCATTACCTTGCGCACTGCGTGAGCCTGGCACAGTGGCATGACGACCCCGAGTGTATAAAAGTTCATAGCTTGTGGTTTTCCAATCCGCCGCCGAAATATTGCCATTGTGTGTTGATAATGGATCCCACGCTTCAAGACCCTCATTCACAAGCAACTTCACTCTGGGCACAACACCATTAAATCCACCCGATGTTTCATCAATTGCATAAATACCAACATATTCCAGCGTTTTTTTTCCAGGCAAGTTTGTTAACACAGGCCACCATTCACCTGTACCGGGCACAGGATCCAATGTACACACTTTTATTTCCAGGTTACCAAACCATTCTGCCAAATAATTGGCTGCAATAATGCAAGAAACACCACCGCGACTATGCCCAAGCAGCACAACTTTTTTAAATTCTTCCTGAAATTTTTTAATCATCTCATCATCCGATTTGCTCCAACGCAAACAATAATTTCCCGCCGTTGCTTGCAGACAATTATTCCACATGCCGTCATCACCCAAAGGATAAGCGATACTCTCTTTTGTGTAGCCCATTAAATATTGTGGATACCAATTATCTGCCAACAACTCTTCCAAATTTCCCGTTTTAACCAAATGCAAAGTCACGCCCAACATACGGGCCAAACCTGCAATGGTGATAATTTCCAAAGAAGATCCACTTATCGAATCAGTCCAGAATTTGGGAGGCAAACTGCATCGCACCCAGGTATCGGTACTTTCCAGATCAGGATCCTGTTCAATAGACCACAATCTCACAGGAAGTGATTGGCTATCGATTGCATAAGGACCACCGCAACCATTCATAGTGACACTGGATGTTTGAGCGGGATTTGCGTTGGCAATCAGTTTATTTATTTTGCTGGGAATATATCCCGACACTGCATTATAAGAATACATCTCTTCCGGTTTTCGCATCACCAAAGATTGATCCAAATAACAATCCGTGCCTGAATAACATATTGTGAATGTGCTCATTAATTTCTCCAATTGTTAAGCCCGTTAAGGCAATCAAATATCAAGGTTATTAATCATTAAAAATAAAATTTAACTTGCATGGGCATTCACAGAGGGCAAAAGCTGTACCAGCTACGATTCAAAGCATATTCTCACAATACAAAATGAGTCCGCATCGATGGTAATTTAATGAAATACCGTAATAATGCTCTTGACAGTAAATTCAGAAAATAAAATGCGTAGATCATTTAAATAAAATCTGGATCAATTAGTATTTTTATTTTTTAGAAACGGTCATTTCTGTCCACACGCGATAATCAAACGCCCGAAACACTCCGATACTTACAAGTAGGTCACAGGGTGTGTGCCTACTCATAAGCTTAAGGCTCGATAAATTAATATCAGGTACTTTTTCTATCGGGCTCAATATCCAATCCATCTCTTGCACAACGCGGACTAACGCCAAACTCTTGTTTATATACACGTGAAAAATTTGCGGGGTCACTAAATCCTAATTGATAGGCAATTGTTTGAATATTGACTGCACTGGATGCTATGTGTTTACGCGCCAAATCCAACCTTTGTTGTTTAAGCCAGGCAAACACACCGCATTGATAAACACTTTTGAATGCAATCGCCAAACTATTACGATTAGTGCCTAATTTTCTAGCCAGATCGGTTAGTGTATGATTCTCACCTATATGCTGAAGCAAATAGCTGGCGCAGTTTTCAGCTAACTTAATGTGACGTGAATTTTGTTTTAGTGTTTCTATTTCTTTAACTTTTGAAAAATTATTTTTTAACGAAACTTGATACCGAAGTGATACCAAAAATCTGAAATTAAATTGTTTTTCTAAGATAGGATAATAGAGGTACTCATCAAAATAATTTTTATAAACTATGTCCAGTGAATGTTGATTATGATTTATTAATGCAAAGAAAGGGACGTTAAATTGACTTAGCACAGAATGTTGTCGTGTTACAGTGATTTCAACGCTGGTACAGTCTACGACTATAGCGATTGCCTTTTGTAGTTTGCAAAATCAATCTCCGGTTCTGCAACACTCAACACCTTCCAGCCACAAAATCCACAATATAAAGCCAATTCCTTATGATGGCTTATGTTGTTACCTATATAGACTACATAACTACTCATATTTTGCTCCTGATGGATTTACATTTAGTTAAAAAACTCCTGTTTGAAATATTCATTCCAATGAATTCACACTCAGCTCATGTAATTTTCACCATGTGCTTGAAAACTCAGAAATTAACCTTCTGAATTTAAAATAAGGGAATAGATTTTTAACTATAAGAACAAATTTGGCAGTGACTTATTAACTATATAATTATTGTAAAATCATCAACGACTGCTATCAGCCAGAAGAATTTAATGCCACGCACATCTTTTATTATGTCGTTTGATTTTATAAGAGATCTCTGTACGAATCCATTTTTGTTTTGCCATGCGACCGAGCGATTAATGCGCCAAAATGACTGCCTGATAATCAAAACATCTCATAGATGACAATCTCTGCTATACCTCATATATGAATAAGTCCACACAATTTAGATTTTTAGCACTTACTTTCGTTGCAGGTTGCGGTGCCGCATCTGCTCAGGATTTACTTTCGCTGCCACTGGAAGAATTGTTGCAATTGGAGGTTAATTCACGACAACCCTATAGAGGTGATGTGCCTCTGGAATCGCTTCCACAAACAGTAGAAATTTTAACGGACAGTTTTGTACAGGATTTGGGTATTTCTACTTTTCAGGATGCACTGGATTTTGCTGGTAATGTTGTGCGGCAGAATAGTTTTGGCAACACATGGAACAGTTTTGCCATCCGTGGATTTGCGGGTGACGAAAATTTACCTGGCGGATATTTCGTTAATGGTTTCAGTGCCGGGCGTGGATTCAGTGGCTTGCGCGACACATCCAACATTCAGGAGATTGAAGTATTAAAAGGCGCCGGAGCTGCATTTTATGGCCGTAGTGAGCCAGGCGGCACTATCAATATCGTCACCAAAAAACCAAAGTTTGTAGCAGATGGATACCTGCAAACGTCTATGGCCAGTGAAGATACTTTTCGACTGGAAGGTGATTACACGTCCGCCGCCACAACCAGTCTCGCGCTGCGCATAAATGGCGCTTATGAAGAAGGCGATAGTTTTCGCAACACTATAGAAACCGAAAAGCTTAGCTTGAATCCATCCTTCTTATTGCGATTTTCAGAGCAATCACATTTAACTTATGAAATGGAAATTCTGGATCAGAAACTACCTTTTGATCGCGGCATTGTCGTTGCTGATAATAATTTTACATCCGTTTCAATTAATCGTTTTTATGGTGAGCCAAATGATGGCCCCATAGAAATTGCGGCAATTGGACATCAGTTGACCTATGAGCAGAACCTTGGATCACAATGGAATTTATTAACCGGTTTTGGCTATCGGGATTCTTCTCTTGAAGGTTATTCAACAGAGCCGGAATTATCCGCTAGCCGACAATTATTTTTTACAGATGGCGTAACATTAAATCGCCAGCGCCGCTATCGCGATTTCGATGCTACTGATTTATCTGCACGACTTGAATTAAGTGGTGAATTTCAGCTGGGTGGATTAGTAAATCATTTGCTACTGGGTGTAGATAATTACGATTATGAACTCTCCCAGATCCAAAACATTTGGCGCGTCACTCCTGGTGACACAACTTACTCTGTAAACTTTCAAGCACCCATCTACGGTCAAACCCCTCCGGAATTACAACCATTTTGGAACCGGCAAGAACAACAACGTTCGACAGGTGTATATCTGCAAGATTTGATTGATATTGATGAGGATTGGAAACTGTTGGCAGGATTTCGATACGACCAACTCAGTCGCAATGTTGATAATTTTCTCGGCAATTCTTCAACACATCAATCACACAATAAAACGTCTCCCCGTTTGGGCGTGTTATACGAAGTATCAAAATTTTCTTCTATTTATGTTAATTATTCTGAAGGTTTTCGCCCCAATTCGGGTGCAGATTGGTCAGGAGATGCATTTGATCCCGAGAACAGCCGATCCTATGAAATTGGCGGCCATCTTAGCTCTCGCAATAATACAATTAACAGCTCATTCACATTTTTCCAGGCAAAGAAATCCAATATTTTAACAGCAGATCCCCTACACGCCGGTTATTCATCCACACTAGGTGAAGCAGAAAGCCAAGGAATAGAATTTAATGTTGATGCTGCGTTAAATAACAGCACCCAAGTTTCTTTTGCTTACGCATTCGTTGACGCACAAACATCTAACGATATGACAAATCCGGATTGGGGCGTAGATATACCCAAAGGCAGCCGATTGATTAATATCCCCAGACACAAAGCTATTCTCACATTTCGCAACGACTTGAATATTTTAAAACGCAACAGCAATACAGGTTTTGCAATTATTTATGTAGGAGATCGATTGGGAGAAACCAGAGCACCCGATTACATATTGCCAAGTTACACCAGTGTACGATTATTCAGCGCAATGGATATCACCAATAAATTTCAATTAAATCTGTCTATCGATAATTTATTTAATCAGGAATATTTCGTGAATTCCTATTCTGCTCTCTGGACTCAACCGGGTAATTCGCGGACTATTCGGTTGGGTTTGAGGTATTCGATTTGATTTGTGCAGCTACCTTTCGTTATTTTTTGTGAACTCTTCTTCCACGTTAATACGGATATACTAAATTGATTCTTGTTATTTTTTCCTTTGACTTGTACTTTTTTCGCTGTATGTGATGCTTGTTTTTTTAAAAGAAAAAATATGTGAAAAAAAAGGCGCCTGATGGCGCCTTTTCATTAAATCAACTTACGCTTCGTTACTCGGTTTCCCAATAGTCGCTAAAATCCCGCCATCCACATAAACAATTTGCCCTGTTACAAAGTCACTAGCTTTGGATGCGAGGAAAATAGTGGCACCCTGCAAATCATCCGGGTCGCCCCATTTGGCAGCGGGGGTTCTGTTGATGATGAAATCATTGAACGGATGACCGTCAACACGAATGGGTTCGGTTTGGCTTGTTGCGAAATAGCCGGGGCCAATTCCGTTCACTTGCACATTATATTTGGCCCATTCTGTTGCCATATTTTTGGTGAGCATTTTCAAGCCGCCTTTTGCTGCAGCATAAGCGCCAACAGAATTTCTACCGAGCTCACTCATCATTGAACAAATATTAATAATTTTTCCGCGACGACGTTCTACCATTTTGCGTGCAACTGGACGCGTCATAGTGAACACGCCGGTTAAATCGGTTTTAATCACTTCTTCAAAATCAGCGAGGGGCATATCCAACAACGGAATACGCTTAATGATTCCAGCGTTGTTAACCAAAATATCAATCGGGCCGTGATCTTTTTCGATTTGCTCGACAGCAGCGGCAACCTGATCTTCATCAGTCACATTAAATTTGTAACCGAAGGCTTTAAAACCTTTTGATCGATATTCATTTACGGCTTTATCAATTTTTTCTTGTGATGAATTTCCATTGATAATCAAAATCGCACCGGCGCTGGCAAGACCCGATGCCATTGCCATACCCAAGCCGTGGGTTGCACCGGTCACCAGCGCAACTTTTCCGGTTAAATCAAATAAAGGGTGATTCATAATTTTTTCCAAACTTATTTCAATGTACTGGGTTTGTGGAAATCCATATCGGTGTAATCAAGATTCTCACCTGCCATTCCCCAAATAAAAGTGTAATTGGCTGTGCCCACACCGGAATGCATTGACCATGGTGGAGAAACTACAGCTTGCTCGTTACCCATCCAAATATGACGAGTCTCTTCTGCTGGCCCCATGAAATGGCACACTGCATGATCTTGCGGAATATTAAAATAAAAATAAGCTTCCATTCGACGGCTGTGTGTATGCATTGGCATGGTATTCCAAATGCTGCCCGGTTTTAATTCAGTCATGCCCATTTGCAGTTGGCAAGTGTCGAGAACTGTGTTGATCATCAACTGATAAATATCGCGCTCGTTACAAGTATCGCCTGCGCCCATGTGTAACACTTTGCCATTTTCTTTATCCACTTTTTTGGTTGGATATGAATGATGCGCAGGTGTTGAGTTCAAATAAAACTTGGCAGGATTGCCTGCGTCGTCACTGGAGAAAACGACTTCCTTCGCACCGCGACCAATATAAAGTGCCTCTTTGGTATTAATTTGATAAGTCTGGCCATCAACGACTATCTTGCCATTGCCACCAATATTGATTGCGCCCAATTCACGACGTTGTAGAAAAAATTCTGATTTCAACTGATCATAAGTTTCCAGTTTAACTGCTTGTTTAACTGGCATGACACCGCCCACCATCAGACGCTCGTAATGGGTATAAGTAAATTCAACCTGATCCGCAGTAAAAATTTTCTCAATTAAAAAATGCTTACGTAATTTTTCAGTATCGTAATGTTTGTAATCATCCAAATGGACTGCAAAACGTTCTTCAAGGACTTTCATAATTTAACCTTTTTAACAATCAATAATTTAATGAGACCATTGCACAAAAGTATTTTATTTTTTAAGCATTTTATAAATTTCAACGCCCGCCAAAATAAACGGCGTATTACCTTTGGGATCGTTGGACACAATTCTTTCTGTCATGTAGTAGTTGTAACTACCATCGCGACCAAAACCCAATCCTGCAACCAGACACTGATCATCCATACTGATACGCCCATCTTTATGCAGCGTCACAAATTCATTGATCATGCCTTGATAACTTTTTATCGCGACATCGCGATAAGATTCAGGTAAATAACCTTTGTTAACTGCTTTGGTATAAAAATAAGTGAACATTGCAGTCGCCGTTGATTCGCGATAATTGGCAATGCCATTGGGCTTATTGGTAATTTGCCACCAGGTTTTTGTTTCTGCATCTTGATAGCGAAGCAAATCTGCTGCCAGTTCCGTGGTTATGTCCAGCATGGTTTTTCGCAATTCAGTTTCTGATTCAGGCAAATAATCCAACACATCAACCAATGCCATTGCATACCAACCAATACCGCGAGACCAGAATTGTGGAGCACGGCCAGTTTGCTTATCGGCCCATTCCGCTTTTTTCGATTCATCCCATGCGTGGTAATACAAACCGGTTTTTGGATCACGCAAACGATCACGCGCAATCACAAATTCATGCACCGCTTCTTTAAAACTTTCATGCTGTTGTTTACCCGTTTCATAAGTTGCGGCGTAACGTGCTAAAAATGGCATGCCCATATAAACACCGTCCATCCACAACTGACTGGGATAAGTTATACGATGCCAAAATGCCCCTTCCGTTGTACGCGGGTGAGTTTTTAATCGCTCACGTAAAAAATCTACCGCTTTACGATATTTTTTCTCTCCGGTTCTTTGCTCCAGCAGAATCACCATGTCACCGGGCTTGGTCAAATCAATACTGTATAAATCCGGATCAAATGTATGAATGTGACCATCATCCGCAATATAACTACCGGTTACTGATTCCAACGCATTTCGATACGCGGGGTTAGGCGCAACAGAATCAAGCTCTTGTAGTGCGTGAATTTGCATACCCACTACATCGTATTCAAATTTTCCAGGACGCTTACGATATTCATCCCAGCCTTGATAGTGATATTTCAACGTTTTCCGTTGCAATTCGGAATCAGCCAATCGCTTCGACCAATCAAGCGCAACTTCTGCTGTCAACGGAACTTGTTTGGCATTTTTACTCAGAGTGGATTCAAAACGCACTCTGGGTTCTTTTGTTAAACGTTCTACTTCCTGATCAAGATAAGCTTTGAACTCTGCTTCGGTTTTAATGCCATTAAGTTCATGTTCCCAAACAGCAACAAAATAATATTCCAGTTCAGCACCTTTATCTTTCATGACAGAAACATAAGAGGTCTCATCCTGTGTTTGCTTGGAACGATCATCGCGTCGGAAAATAACTGCCATCCCCAAATGATCATCAACGCCACTCAAACTCTGCTTGCCCCAACTGGCAACATAAGTCCATGCATAACCACTGATATTTTGGTTACCTTCAAAGAGTTTTGTTCCAGGATGTTTTACCAATCCAATTGCCAGATTGGGCAACTGTTTATCTAATTTAATATCCACTTTGACCAAACGACTGGCCGCATTCATGGAAAAGTGCGCAGCTAAATCCGCTTTT
>CBFGPN010000117.1:0-12451 GCA_965650675.1 uncultured Cellvibrio sp. | reverse complement strand
TAACTACCTGCAGCTGTTTCTGCTGACAACATCACTGCATCAGTACCATCCAACACAGCGTTGGCCACGTCGAATACTTCTGCACGCGTTGGCAGCGGACTGTTGATCATCGACTCCATCATTTGTGTTGCCGTGATGACTACTTTATTCAACGCACGTGAACGTTCGATGATACGTTTTTGTACACCGATTAATGCAGCATCGCCAATCTCAACACCCAGGTCACCACGCGCAACCATGACGGCATCACTTGCGCGAATAATATCATCGAGCGTTTCATTATCAGCAACGGCTTCTGCACGTTCAACTTTGGAAACCAAACCTGCTCGACCACCGGCTTCCAACATTAATTTACGTGCGTAATTCATATCGTCTGCAGAACGCGGAAAAGAAACAGCCAAATAATCCACATCAATTTCTGCTGCGGTTTTGATGTCGGCCATATCTTTTTCGGTTAACGCAGGCGCTGTTAACCCGCCACCCTGACGATTGATTCCTTTGTTGTTGGACAAAGGGCCGCCCACTTTTACTGTAGTAAAAATACGCGTGCCTTCTACTTTATCCACTTGCAAAACGACACGACCATCATCGAGCAACAAAATGTCGCCGGTTTTACAATCGTTGGGCAATTCTTTGTAATCTATGCCCACTTCATCTTGTGTGCCCACATCGCGAGGTAATGAGGCATCCAATGCAAACTTGTCACCGATTTTCAGTTGGATTTTTCCATCTTTAAAACGGGCAACGCGAATCTTTGGACCTTGCAAATCACCCAGGACTGCAACATAAAGATTATGTTTTGCAGCAATTTTTCTGACTGTTTCAGCGCGTTGTTTGTGATCTTCCGGTGATCCGTGAGAAAAATTCAAACGGACGACGTTCACGCCCGCGAGAATTAAACGTTCCAACACTTCCGGTGATTCAGAAGCCGGGCCTAAAGTGCTGACGATTTTGGTACGTCTTAACATGGTGAGCTCTCTTATTATTTTGCGTTCATCAATGCGATGGTGTTGTCCAACATACGATTGGAGAAACCCCACTCGTTGTCGTACCAGCTCAATACTTTGACCCACTTGCCATAAACTTTGGTTTGCAAAGAATCGTAGTTGGATGAGTGTGGGTTGTGATTGAAATCAACAGACACCAGAGGCTCATCACAGTAAGCCAATACGCCGGGCATTGCTTTTTCTGATGCTTCTTTCATCGCTGCGTTGATAGCTTCAACGGTTACATCTTTTTCAACCAACACATTCAAATCAACCAACGAAACGTTGATTGTCGGAACGCGAATTGAAATGCCATCCAACTTGCCTTTCAATTCCGGCAATACCAAACCTACTGCTTTTGCAGCACCGGTGGTAGTTGGAATCATGGATTGGGTTGCAGAACGTGCGCGGTAAATATCTTTGTGGAATACGTCAGCCAACACTTGATCGTTTGTGTAAGCGTGAATAGTTGTCATAGAACCTTGAACGATTCCGAATTTATCGTTCAATACTTTGGCAATGGGTGCCAAGCAGTTAGTGGTGCAAGATGCGTTGGAAATAACAGTATCAGTTGCTTTCAATACACTGTGGTTAACGCCGTAAACAACGGTCGCGTCCACTTCAGTACCAGGAGCAGAAATAATGACTTTTTTTGCACCTGCAGTAATGTGTGCGCTGGCTTTTTCTTTAGTGGTAAAAATACCGGTACATTCATACACAACATCTACACCCAATTCAGCCCAGGGCAATTTGGATGGATCACGCTCTGAGGTGATACGAATGACATCACCATTGACAATCATATTATTACCTTCAACTTTCACTGTGCCATTAAATGCACCGTGAGTTGAATCGTACTTGGTTAAGTGTGCATTCAAATTGGCATCGCCCAAATCATTAATACCCACGATTTGAATTTGATTGCGTTTGCCTGATTCATACAATGCACGCAGAGTGTTGCGACCAATACGACCATAACCGTTAATTGCTACTTTAATCATTACTTTTTTCCTCAATTTTCTAAAAGGGGTCAGAGCCCTTTAAATGCGATCATGTTCAATTACTAATTACTTAGTAGTAGTTAAAGGGCTCTGACCCCTTTTAGAAATTATGGACGAGGTAGACTTGCAGCCTCTTTCGCCAAGCGTTCAATTTCGTCCCAACGGCCCGCTTTCATCAATTCTTTTGGAGCCATCCAGGTACCGCCCACACATTTCACGTTTGGCAATGCCAAATATGAAGGCGCTTTCGCCAAATCAATTCCGCCAGTCGGGCAGAAAGTAATTTGTGGCAAAGGTCCGCCGATGGATTTCAACATAGGCACACCACCAGCCGCTTCTGCCGGGAAGAATTTTTGATGAGTAAAACCTTCTGCCAATAAATGCATAGCTTCGGTTGGTGTGGCGACACCGGCCAATAATGGAACCGAACTGTAAACGGCTTTTGCTGCTTCGATTAATGCGGGGGTCGTTCCAGGGCTAACCAAAAAACGCGAACCGGCTTTGATGGCTGCGTCCAAATCTTTTGGCGTAATCACTGTGCCCGCACCTATGACTGCATCATCAGGCAATGCTTCAACCATTGCAGTGATTGCATCCAAAGCACAAGGTGTGCGCAGCGTAATTTCCAATACTTTTAATCCGCCGTTATACAAGGCTTTTGCCAAAGGCACTGCATCTTCAATACGCTCGACAACCATCACCGGTACAACGGGTGCGATTTTCACAATTTGATCGATTGTTAATGTCACTCGGATTTTCCTCTGTAATTAAATTCAAAAATATTCAAGGTGCCCAATAAACCAACACGGGAACTTGTTCTTGTTGCAGCACTGCGCGAATCGGCATTGCTTGTGCGTCTGTTCCCGCTTGTGCTGCACGCAGCACAGATAATTTTTCTTCGCCGGTAATTAATAACACCAACAACCTGGATTTTAATAATCCCGCCAAGGTTAAGGTCATACGCTCGGTAATGTTGCCTGTGACTTCACTTTGAATTGCTGTGATAGCCGCACACAAATGATTGGATTCAGGATTTAATGCTTCCGCCAATCCGGGGGCATGGGGAAACAATGATGCTGTGTGACCATCGGATCCCATTCCCAAAATGGTGACATCAAAGGGCTGCGCCAATTGCTGATAAACTGCTTCGCAATCTTCCAAACCAATTGCCGCTGTCACAGCTTCGTTTTTCATACCGACCAGATGAGTCACAGCAGCTTTGTTTTGAATCAGATGTTTAACGATAAAGGCTTCATTACTTTTGTCGTGCTCAAAATCAACCCAGCGCTCATCAACCAATGCAACGTAAATTGCATCCCAGGGTAAGTCAGATTGACTCAGGGCCTTGTAGAGGGGTTCAGGCGTGCTGCCACCGGAAACCATCAATGTTGCTTCACCGGTTTCTTCAACAGCGGAGCGCAGGGCATGTTCACATTCTGTTTGCAGAGCGGCAATCATTGCAGTCCTGCTTTCAAATAAACGTTCAATCACCATTCCTGTTCGGCTCCCGACAGCACTTCATCAATCGAGAACCAACGGCGTCGATCACTGGCCATTAATTGTTGTGATGCTTGCGGACCCCAACTACCGGCAACATAACCATGTGGTTTATTTTCAGGACGCTGCCAGGCTTCAATAATAGGATCAATCCAGGCCCATGCTGCATCCACTTCTGCGCGGTGAATAAACAAACTGGCATCGCCAGCGGCTGCATCCAGCATTAAACGTTTGTAAGCATCTGAATAAAAATCTTTGTAAGTGTCAGCAAAATTTAAATTGAGTGACAATGGACGCAAATGCGTTTCGTGTTTTTCCAGATCTTTGGACACCATAATAATTTTGATGCTTTCTTCCGGTTGCAAACGAATCACCAAACGATTGGGTGTTGCATAGCCCGCTGATTCCGGATACACCTTGTGTGCGTCTTTGTACTGAATAACAATTTCGGCAAAACGTTGTTTCATACGTTTGCCTGTGCGCAAATAAAAAGGCACGTTGGCCCAGCGAGCAGTATCGACATAAGCACGGATAGCAACATAAGTTTCGGTGTCACTGTGTTTGCCCAGTTCATCAAGATAACCGGGAACGTCCTGGTTATTGATATTGCCCGCAACATATTGCCCGCGCACTGTATTGTATTTAACGGTGTTGCCTGTCAATGGACGCAAACTTTCCAGCACTTTGATTTTTTCTGCACGAATGCGCTCGGCAGTCATTTTGTTCGGTGATTCCATTGCCACCAAACACAATAATTGCAGAATGTGGTTCTGAACCATGTCTCGCAGTGCGCCAGCACCATCATAAAAACTGGCACGACCTTCCAGGCCAACCGTTTCTGAAATGGTAATTTGTACGTGATCGATAGATTTGGCATCCCACAAATGTTCAAACATGCCATTCGCAAAACGTAGCGCCAATAAATTTTGTACGGTTTCTTTACCCAGATAGTGGTCAATACGGAAAATCGCGTCTTCGCGGAAATATTCAGCAATTTGACTGTTAATTTCTTCTGCTGTTTTAGCGTCGTAACCCAAAGGTTTTTCAACCACCACACGTGCGGCGTCAGTAATCAGACCTGACTCATGCAGATGCTTGCAACACACACTGAACACTGAAGGAGGAGTAGAAAGATAAAACACTCTGTTTCTGTTTTTGCCATCATTCATGAATTCGGCGAGCGCAGCCCAGTGTTCATCTTTTGTGGCTATATCAACAAACACCGGAAAAATTTGTTTGGAAAAATTTTCCCAGTCTGCAACAACAAATTCATCTGAATTTAAATATTTTTCGGCAGCAGCACGGACTTTGTCCTTGTACTCATTCACCATTTGCGTGTTGCGACAGGTCGGAATGATACGCGCCGCTTTGGGCAATGAGCCTTCGCGGTGCGCACGGTATAAACCGGGAATTAATTTGCGCAGGGCCAAATCACCTGCACCACCAAAGATGACAAAATCAAACGCTTCGAGCATGAGTATTTATCCCATTCGAGGCTGACAATTGATGAGCCAGCCAACCACTAATGAAAACAAAAACCCCGAAGACGCTTCGGGGTTTTTACCAAACTTACCATTCAAATACCGTTGCACCTTCTTCCGCCTTGCCTACTGCATGGCGGAAAGGCGCGAATAATTCCCGCCCCATTCCTATATGAATAGCCGACAAATCTGCTGTTGCCTGTTGACGCTTCTGTAATTCGGTCTCACTGACCAACAATTCCAAGGTGCCTGCTTCGGCATCCAGGCTGATCATATCGCCAGTTTGCACCAATCCAATCGGCCCCTTGTCCAATGCTTCCGGGGTGATATGTATGGCGGACGGAATCTTACCAGAGGCGCCCGACATTCGGCCATCTGTTACCAGTGCAACCTTGAAACCACGATCCTGCAACACCCCCAAAGGCGGGGTCAACTTGTGCAATTCGGGCATACCGCAGGCTTTGGGGCCCTGGAAGCGAACCACTGCAATAAAATCCTTCTCCAATTCACCTCGCTTGAATGCAGACTGCAATTCAGCCTGACTATGAAACACTATGGCGGGTGCGGTAATTTTGCGATGCTCGGGCTTAACCGCTGAAATCTTGATGACCGAGCGCCCCAGATTCCCCTTCAATAAACGTAAACCACCCTCGGCACTGAATGGTTTGGCCACCGGCCTCAACACGGAATCATCCAGGCTTTCACTGACAGCATCACGCCAGGTCAATTCGCCATTTTCCAGGAAAGGTTCGCGGGTGTAGGCAGAAAGACCATCACCCATTATGGTTTTGACATCTTCATGCAATAAACCGGCTTTGCGTAATTCACGAAACAAAAAGCCCATACCACCAACGGCCTGAAAGCGATTCACATCTGCCAGACCATTCGGATAAATACGGCACAGCAAAGGCACAATATCCGAAATATCGGAAAGATCCTGCCAATCAACAATCACACCTGCAGCACGGGCAATAGCCACTATGTGCATCGCGTGGTTGGTTGAACCCCCTGTTGCCATAAGGCCGACTATACCGTTGACGATTGATTTCTCCGTCACGATTTCAGCCAGAGTGACCGGGGTTTCGCTGGTGATTTTCGCCAACTGGTGAACCGATGCACGTGTCAGCGCATCGCGTAATGGTGTGTAGGGATTGATAAACGTACTGCCGGGAAGGTGCATGCCCATGATTTCCATCAGCATTTGATTGGTGTTGGCGGTACCGTAAAAAGTGCAGGTTCCGGCGCCGTGATAGGAGGCGCTTTCCGCCGCCAACAACTCTTTGCGACCAACCTTGCCTTCGGCATATAGCTGTCTGGCTTTGGCTTTTTCCGCGTTCGGCAGACCAGGTGTCATAGGGCCTGCCGGAATGAACACTACAGGTAATTGGCCGAAAGACAGCACACCCATCATCAAACCGGGAACAATTTTGTCGCAAACGCCCAGGCAAACAGCAGCATCAAACATATCGTGAGACAGCGCAATTGCTGTGCTCATGGCAATCACATCGCGACTGAATAATGACAAATCCATTCCCGGAAAACCCTGGGTCACACCGTCACACATAGCCGGCACGCCGCCCGCCATTTGCGCTGTCATGCCCTTTTCTTTGGCTGCTTGCTTGATAGGCTCAAGGTACTCACCATAAGGAACATGCGCAGACAACATTTCGTTGTAGGCCGAAACCACACCGATATTCGCCGCCTGCCCTTCCGCCAGGGCAAGTTTGTCTTCCGCGTTGCAGGCAGCAAAGCCATGTGCAAGATTGGCGCACCCCAGATGATGCCGGGATGGCCCCTGATTGCGATGCAAACTGACTTTATGCAAATACGCCGACCGGGTATCGCGGCTTTTCGCGATGATACGCTCGGTAATTGCCATCAAGCGTGAATCAGGATTTTTGTAGTCATTCATTTGGAATACCACTTTTTTGGTTTGACCGAATTAAATATTGTGAGTCTTCAAGACTTCTTTTTTGCTTGCTTGTAATAGCTCATTAGTCCAACTGTTGATGAATCATGCGCGGGATTAATATCGCGATTCAGATCCAATTCCGGCTGAATGCCGGCTGCCAGCACTTTCCCTAACTCCACACCCCACTGATCAAATGAGTGCACACGCCAGATAATCCCCTGAACAAAAATTTTGTGTTCATAAAGTGCGATCAGGCTTCCCAAACTTTTAGCCGTCACTTTTTGCAACAAGATGCTGTTGGTGGGTCGGTTGCCCCTGTGAACCTTGTGTTCAACAATCTCTTCAATTCTTGCTGCAGATACACCTTTGGCAGACAATTCTTTTCTTACCTGATCAGCATCAATTCCCTGCATAAGTGCTTGTGTCTGTGCAAAATAGTTTGCCATCAAAGCATCGTGATGACCTGGAACATTTTCTGTTGGTTCAACTGATCCAATAAAATCAGCAGGAATAATATCTGTCCCTTGATGCAACATTTGATAGAAAGCGTGTTGCCCATTGATGCCTACCTCACCCCAGACCAAAGGCACAGTCCCGTAAGTGACTTGTTCTCCTGCCCAATTAACCGACTTGCCGTTACTTTCCATCTCTGCCTGCTGCATATAAGCAGGGAAACGATGCAAACATTGATCATATGGAAGCAAAGCATGTGCCGGATACTGTAAGAAATTGCGATTCCAGATACCGATCAATGCCAACAATACGGGGGCATTGGACTCAAGAGGCGCAGAACAAAAATGCTGATCCATTTCATAAGCGCCTTGGAGCAATTCGATAAATCGCTCGAATCCAAGATCGATCACTATGGGTAAACCAATTGCCGACCAAAGCGAAAAACGTCCGCCAACCCAATCCCACATATCAAAAATATTTTCTTCTGCAATACCGAAAGCCGTCACCAGTTTGCGATTGGTCGATACCGCCACAAAATGTTTGGCAATTGCAGCTTTATCTTTCGCAACACTCATAAACCAACGCTCTGCAGTATGGGCATTGGTCATGGTTTCCTGGGTTGTAAAGGTTTTGGAGGCAATAACAAACAGAGTGGTTTCAGGATTTAATTTTGCGAGGGTGTCAGCAATTTGCACACCGTCTATATTGGACACAAAATGCAGCGTAAAACGTTTGTCGCTATAAGCCTTCAAAGCTTCACAAGCCATCAAGGGGCCCAGGTTCGAACCACCGATTCCAATACTGACAACATCAGTGATTGGCTTTCCGGTAAAGCCTTTCCACTCACCGCTGCGCAATTTTTGTTCGAGTAAACGCATGCGTTCCAATTCTGCATTAATTGCCGGACGTGCGTCTTTACCATCGATCAGTATGGGGTCTGCTGAACGGTTGCGAAGTGCCACATGCATAACTGCACGATCTTCGGTGGCATTAATATGCTCTGCCGCAAACATTTTTGAGCGCCAGGTTTCTATACCGGCATCACGTGCCAATCCCAATAATTCAGCTAACACTTCTGAAGTAAAAAGATTTTTGGAAAAATCGAGTAGAAGATTGGGAGCAGAAACAGAGAAGGAAGAGAATCGCGATTTATCTTTGGCAAGTGAATCAGCAGCGAATAATTGTTTCATATGCTGCTGACGCATTTTATCAGCCTGTAAAGATAAGTTGTTAAAATGGCCCAGCTGATCAAAACGCACAAAAGATTGCATTAACTCTCTCTCCGAATTTACGCTCAATGCCTGATATCGGCACATTTATGTACGGGTATATTTTTTTGTTCTGTTGATTATTCAAGCTTTTGTGAGGCATTATCCTAATTAACCACAAAAGCACACACAAACTATCCTAGAAATTCGCGACTTTGACTGAGGATGCATTTGTTGCGTGATAATATAAATCATCATTTGTGTAAAAAGGCCGCTATGATAGGCAGAGCCGATTTTAGTGTCAACGAAACTTCCCATAAACTTCATTCACCAATAAACAATGAATCAAATCTTCGGCAAATCATGCAATTTCAAATGAAAAGATCACCAATCCATGATGCATAACAACAACATTCCCATTGGAATAATCGAAGGTTTTTTTGGTCGCAGTTGGAGCCATGAATCACGCAAGGAATATGCAAAATTTCTTGCACAAAATCAGTTCGATTTTTATATCTACGCACCAAAAGACGACACACATTTGCGACGCCAATGGCAACTGGATTGGCCACTTGAAAAGAAAAACCCATTACATCAGTTAAGGCAATCTTTTGCTGACAACAAAATCAATTTTGGTATTGGCTTAAGTCCGCTGGAAATCTGGCGAGAAAATAAAGATATCCACTTCTCACTCTACAAAAATCGTATCAACCAAATTAATGAGTTATCTCCTGAAATCCTGTGTATTTTATTTGATGATATGCGCGGTGATTTTCCTGATCTGGCCAAAACCCAAACTGAATTGGTACATATAGCTGCTGATATAAGTTCAGCCAAAAAAATTATTTTTTGTCCAAGCTATTATTCAACCGATCCCATACTGGAAAAAGTGTTTGGCAAAATGCCTGATAATTATTGGCAGTATTTAGGAAAAAATCTGGATCCTGCGATTGATATTTTTTGGACTGGCGAAAAAGTCTGCTCCGAATCTTATACATCCGCACACTTAATCAATATTGAATCTATTTTTCAGCGTAAGGTTTTTTTGTGGGATAACTACCCGGTAAATGATGGCGCAATTAAATCACAACGATTACATTTGCTACCATTCCATACTTCGCATCAGGCGCTAAAGGGTTTGGTAAATGGGCATGCAGCCAACCCGATGAATCAAGCACAGCTTTCAAAAATTCCTTTGCTGAGTTTGGCCCAAACCTATCAAAATCTTCCGGATCTTCAACCCGAAAAAATATTTACCTGCATTGCCGGCGAAGCACTTGGTCAAGAATTGCTCAGAGACGCAAAATTCTTTCAAACTCATGGATTAAAAAATCTGGATGAAGAACAAAAACAAACCTACATAGACCGTTATCAAACTTATTTGCCCAATCCCTTGGCAAAAGAAGTGATTGATTGGTTGAAAGGAGAATATATTTTTGATCCCGCCTGTTTAACTGAATAAGATGACAAGTAATTGAAATCGACTAGAATAATAATAGACCACAGAATAAATGTAAGGTGGGCATAAAACGAAGCCTGCCCACACAAAAATGAAAACCACATTTAAAAATTGTGGGCAGGCTTCGCTTTATGCCCACCCTACGATTCACACGATTGAAAAATCAACAATAGGAAATCTTATGGCGATTACCGGAACTTACAGAACTATTGATGCGTTAATTTCTCCCATGGAGCAGTTAAATATTTTATCCAAACTTGAAGTAGCAAAACTATTGGACAGCAGCCAAAGTGGTTTATACAAAACATTTCGCAATTGCTCGCTGGCTGTACTTAATACCGGTAACGATACTGATGACGGAAAGGAATTACTTGAACGCTATAAAGATTTTGATATCAGTATTATCCAACAGGAACGCGGTATAAAATTAGCCGTAAAAAACGCTCCAGCGAATGCCTTTGTTGATGATCGTATGATCAAAGGCATCAGTGAACATTTATTTACTGTATTGCGTGATGTGATTTATACCAACGATGAAATTTATGGCAACGCCCGATTTAATTTGAACACAACCGAAGGCATTACCGATGCTGTTTTCCACATGTTGCGCAACGCCAATTTATTGCAGCCAGGATTGGATCCCAACCTGGTCGTCTGTTGGGGTGGACACTCCATTAGTCGTCACGAATATGATTACACCAAAGAAGTGGGTTATGCATTGGGTCTGCGCGGTTTGGATACCTGCACCGGCTGTGGCCCGGGGGCAATGAAAGGCCCAATGAAAGGTGCCACTATTGGCCACGCAAAACAGCGCATTATTAACGGTCGTTATATTGGTATTACTGAACCCGGCATTATTGCGGCTGAAGCGCCCAATCCGATTGTTAATAAATTAGTGATAATGCCGGATATTGAAAAACGTCTTGAAGCTTTTGTGCGTTTGGGACATGGCATTATTGTATTTCCCGGTGGCGCAGGAACAACCGAAGAAATTTTATATATTCTCGGAATTTTGTTACATCCGGACAATAAAGAGATCCCCTTCCCTTTAATTTTTACCGGCCCGGAAAACGCCAAAGAATATTTTGAGCAAATCGACGAATTCATCGGTAATACATTAGGCAGGCAAGCACAATCACTTTATAAAATAATTGTCAACGACCCTGATCAAGTATCACGTGAAATGAAAAATGGCATTCAAAAAGTACGTGAATTCCGTAAATATATTTCCGATGCTTACTATTATAACTGGCATCTAAAAATCAACCATGATTTGCAGCAACCTTTTATCCCAACACACGATAACATGCGTTATCTCGAACTCCACAAAAACCAGCCTTGCTATCAACTCGCAGCCAATTTACGACGCGCGTTTTCCGGAATTGTTGCCGGAAATGTAAAAGAGGATGGAATACGGACTATCGAAGAACATGGCCATTTCGAATTACACGGTGATCCGGAAATTATGCATCCTGTTGATGAATTATTATGTTCATTTGCAAAACAGAATCGTATGAAATTGCCGGGTAGAAATTATGTGCCTTGTTATAAGGTGATTAGGTAGTTTTTTAACAACCTTACCCCCTCCTAACCTCCCCCTTGGCAGGGGGAGGGACTTTACTCCCTACTTTTTGCGAAGTGCAATTTAGTCCCCTCCCCTGCCAAGGGGAGGGTTAGGGTGGGGTAAAGCTTTTAATTATTTCTTCTTCGCTTCCCGTCTCTTCTGAAAAAACCCACTCAACTGATGCTGACATTCCTGTGCAAGTACACCACTTGTCACGTTAATTTTATGATTAAAATAATCGGCTGATAATAATTGTGATCGGCTCACCACTGCACCGGATTTAGGTTCGGTAGTGGCAAAAATTAATCGTTGAATACGCGCATGAATCAATGCGCCAACACACATGGTACAAGGCTCAAGTGTGACATACAGACTGGCGTTGACCAAACGATAGTTATCTATTTTTTTTGCAGCATTCCGCAATGCAACAATTTCAGCGTGCGCAGTAGGATCATTCGCGGTAATCGGCTGATTGAATCCTTCACCAATAATTTCACCATCACACACAATCACTGCACCTACAGGCACTTCACCCAGAGCTTCTGCTTGCGATGCCAAAACAATTGCTCTTCGCATCCAGAATTCATCTTGTTCGGATTGATTCACAACGAAGGCCCTTTAAATTTTTCCGCGTCTCCCAGACCCATTTCTTTTTCAAACGCAAATCGCGGTTGGATTTCTCCATCAATCTCTACTGTTTCCATAAACATCTCCAGTGGCCGTACCCACCAGGAAAAATCATCATAGAGACACTGATAAACCGCCAAAGCTTCACGCGTTTCTGAATGATGCGCAATTTGAAACAGGAAATAATATTGGCCTTTGTAGTGGCGGTATAGACCGGGTTTTGGATTCACAATTTACCCCTCTCCCCTGCCCCTCTCCCACAA
>CBFGPN010000116.1:0-12504 GCA_965650675.1 uncultured Cellvibrio sp. | reverse complement strand
GTCGTTTTATTTCATGGTCAATTGCGCGGGCAACAATATCGCGCGGAGCCAATTCAGCGCGTTCATCAAAGCGTGTCATAAAGCGTTCACCGTTGGGCAATCGCAAGTAAGCACCTTCACCACGTAAGGCTTCGGTAATTAAAAAGTTTTTGGCATTGGGATGATACAAACAAGTAGGATGAAATTGATTAAATTCCATATTGGCGATACGACATCCGGCGCGCCATGCCATTGCAATACCATCGCCGCTCGCACTATCGGGATTGCTGCTATACAAATAAACTTTACTCGCACCACCGGTCGCAAGCACAACAACCTTTGCTTGAAAAACTTTGACTTTGTCTTCCTTGGTATCCAAAACATATGCACCTGTACAACGCAGGCGGGATGAATCGGTATCAGCCTGTGATATCAGGTTGACTGCGATGTGATGTTCGTAAAGATCGACACCGCGTTGTTGTTTGACCTGATCTATTAATGTGGAGTGCACGGCTTGTCCCGTTGCATCGGCGCTATGAATTATTCGACGATGACTGTGGCCACCTTCTTTGGTCAAATGGTAATCGCTACTGTCCTGTTCTTTGGTGAAATTGACGCCTTGTTCAATTAACCAACGAATCGCTGATTTACTGCGCTCTACGGTAAAACGCACTGCATCTTCGTGGCAAAGTCCTGCGCCGGCAATCAATGTATCAGCAACATGGGCATCGATTGAATCCTGATCATCCAGCACAGCGGCAATGCCGCCCTGGGCATGCCAGGTTGATCCTTCGGTCAGGGTATTTTTACTTAATACCGCAACATTTGCTTGTTTGGAAAGTGAAAGGGCGAGGGTTAATCCGGCAGCGCCGGAGCCAATTACCAAAACGTCGTATTGGTGATGCAGTGTCATCAGTTTTTCCTGTTAAAAAGGATTTGCACGCAGTATATAAAAAGCCGTGGCATAAACGAATGATTTCTACTATTGTCATCACACTTCAATTAATCATTCTGAATATCAGGAATTATTGTCTTGAACTTTTTTAAATGCTTTCTGTCTTTAGAGCAGTTTAATAATTTGGCCTGGCTCCAGCCGTTTACGGAGCTTTGGGAGTTAAATGCATGACTGCGCCTGTAGCGCCTGTTTTTGAATCATCACCGGAAGCGGATGTTGATCGTGCCTTGGTTGAAAGAGTACAAAAAGGCGACAAACGAGCTTTTGATTTATTGGTCATAAAATATCAGCACCGCGTGCTTGCAGTAGTCAATCGTTTCGTGCGTGACGCAGCAGAAGCTCAGGATGTTGCTCAGGATGCGTTTATCAAAGCATACAGGGCATTGCCTAACTTTCGTGGCGACAGTGCGTTTTATACCTGGATTTATCGCATTGCTATTAATACTGCAAAAAATTATCTGGTTGCACGAAATCGTCGTCCGCCATCCAGTGATGTAGAACTTGAGGACGCCGAGTTTTTTTCTGGCAGTGATGCCATGCGTGAAATGAATACACCGGAACACAACTTTTTGCGCGATGAGTTGCAGCGTGAGATAGAGCAGGCTTTTAGCAATTTACCGGCAGATTTACGAACTGCAATTACCTTGCGGGAATTGGATGGTTTGAGTTATGAGGAAATTGCCATAGTAATGAATTGTCCCGTAGGTACAGTCAGGTCAAGGATATTCAGGGCGCGGGAAGCAATTGATAAACATATCAAACCCTTGACTGAAGATTTTGCCTGAGTCGCCTGAACTAAATTACCCGGGGCAAGTCAGAGGTAACAGACTATATTTAGCTTTGATTCACAACTGCAAATAATGATATTGACATTGTAAATACAGATAGCGAGCAATTGCATGAACGATCAACATACATCTTCTCATTTGGCAGAGTCAGTTTCGGCACTGATGGATAGTCAGATATCGGAATTGGAATTACAGCGTATATTGAAAGCAAGCAGTGAAGATGCGGAATTGAAAGCCGTCTGGAATCGTTACCATCTTGCCCGGGCTGTATTGAAAAAAGATCTCACCCATTTGGCTCCGTCTGATTTTGCCTCGCGCATCAGTGCCGCTATAGCAGCTGAAGACGCTTTGACATTTGCACAGACCAGTGGTGCTAACAGTAAAGTTGCGGCAGTAGGCAATTGGTGGGCTAATCTGGGGCGCGTTGCAATTGCAGCCTCGGTAGCCGGGGCGTTGATTGTGGGTGTACAACAAATGCAATCCCAAACCGGTACAACCAACGAAATAGTTGCCAGCAGTGAAAAAAATCTTCCTTTGGTTCAGGATCAACCTGCGGTTAATTTACCTTCAGGTATCAATGCGCCCGAATTAACTGCCCGTACTGTTGCCGTGCAAAGCGGATTTGAGTCCCGTCCTCATCAGAATCGTCGGATTGTTTTTGTTCCAAGGCAATCAGCCCAACCGGTTAATACTGATGAAGTGAGCAGTTATGTAAATGAACTGATGGAAGTGCATTCCGATAATGCTGCCCGTAACTCAGGTCAGGGTGTTTTGCCCTTTACCCGTGTCATTTTGATTGAGGATGAGTAAGTCGTTTTTATGTCCAGATTGTTTCTTCTTGCAATAATCGTTTGTTTTTCAACGGCGGTTATTGCCCAGCCTGCTGCTCTGGATCCTTCCGTCGCTGATTTGCTAAAAAAAATGTCTGAAAAACCTCGTGAAATAAATTACGAAGGTATATTTACTTATCAACACAAAGATAATCCCGGCTTGCAGACATTCCGCGTTTTGCATTGGCATGACGGTGAGATGAGCTATGATCGTCTGCAGCACCTGAATGGTCCCGAGCGCGAAATTTCACGTAAAGGTGCAATCGGTGATTGTGAGTCCATAGGCGACAAACTCAGGCAAGGAAAAATGACAGCAATAAATGATGTTGTCAGTCAAATGACGGATTATCACTTTGAATTACGTGATAAGGAGCGTATTGCAGGCCGTGTGGCAACAGTGTTGCTCGCAGTGCCAAAAGATCAATTTCGTTATTCCTATTTTTTCAGTATTGATGATGAGACCGGATTAATTTTGAAAGTCTGGCTGGTTGATGAAAAAGCACATGCAATGGAACGCTACCAATTTATGGAATTGAATTTAAATCCGGATCTGACCCGGATTGCCAATATTCCGCCCGCGACAATTCATAAGACCTTACCTGTTAAATCCAATTGTGTTGCCCAGCAACAACCGGTTAATTGGCAGCTTGCCTGGGTCCCCAGTGGTTTTACTTTTGCGGGTGAGGGGCAGCCAAGGGAAAATCTCGAAATGTTGATGTTTACCGATGGGCTTGCCACTTTTTCAGTATTTATTGAACCAGCGGCCAAAACTATTCCGGAAGGTGTTGCCCAACGTGGCGCAACACTGGCAATGATGACCGGAATTGAATTTCAGGGGCAGGTTTTTCGCATCACGGTAGTGGGCGAAATTCCTGTTGTCACAGCACAGCGAATTGCACAGGGCATTACACATAAATAATTAATACCATGATTTTTTAATAGCCCTATTTTGCAGTATGTTATTCTGGCGGCCAACTCAATCGAAGCCGTTTCTTTATGCGCCTTATTTACAATCTATTCTTTTATTGCGTCATTCCTTTTGTGTTGTTGCGTTTATATTGGCGCTCTTTTTCTGTGCCGGGATATGCCAGACGTTGGCTGGAACGTTTTGGATTTGTAGCAAAACTTGCCAATGATAAAAAAATTATCTGGATCCACACAGTTTCTGTCGGTGAATTTCTGGGCGCATTACCATTAATTCGTGAATTACAAAAAAAACCACAATATCAAATTTGGGTAACTACAACGACAGTTACCGGTTCAGAACGTGTGTTAGCAACTTTGGCTGATTCAGTGCAACACTCTTATGCCCCTTATGATTTACCCGGTTCTGTTGCCCGTTTTATTCATCGAATAAAACCCGTCATGTTAATTATCATGGAAACCGAGCTGTGGCCGAACACATTGGCCACGTGTAAAAACAATGCTATTCCTTCTATTTTGGTTAATGCGCGTTTATCTGAAAAATCAGCGAGGGGATATGCGCGTTTTTCTGGTTTGACCAGACCTATGTTGCAGGATTTAACTTTTGCTTTGGTGCAACAGGCAAATGACGCTGAGCGTTTTTATGCATTGGGGCTTACACCAGAAAAAACACAGATCACCGGTAATATTAAATTTGATATTAGTCTTGATGAACAATTACAGCAAAAATCCCATCAGCTCAAATTGGATTGGGATATTTCGCAGCAGCGATTGGTTATTATTGCTGCCAGCACTCATCAGGGTGAAGATGAAATTATTCTGGATGCCTTTTCAAAAGTGCGCGCAGCGAATAATCCCTTTTGTAAATCAGCTCGTTTAATTTTGGTACCTCGTCATCCTGAACGTTTTGATTCGGTTGCGCAGTTAATCCAACAATCCGGTTGGAAAATGATACGACGCAGTCGAGCCGAATCACTGACTGATGCCGATGTGCTGCTCGGCGATACTATGGGCGAACTCATGTTGTTGTACGGTGTAAGTCAGATTGCATTCGTCGGCGGCAGTTTGGTGGAGCGGGGCGGGCATAACTTTATTGAGCCTGCGGCCTGGTCTTTACCATTACAAAGCGGTGAATATTTATTTAATTTTTCGGAAGTCTCAACTTTAATGCAAAATGCAAATGCCTTGGTTGTGGCTAAGAGTTCGGATGAATTAGCGAATGAATGGATTCATTTATTAAGTGATGAAGATTTGCGAAATAAACGCGGACAAGCAGCCTATCAAGTGGTGGTGAATAATCGCGGGGCTTTGCAGAAAACTTTGGAAATTATTGAAAGATTTTTATCTGCCCCCTAACCCTCTACCTTGATGGAGAGGGCGGGGGGGAGAGGGTGAGCAGAATCACTCGTATTGCGAACGACTAACTTGTCTGTCTTTCATCAACCACTTATCAATTTCTTGCACATCAGCAGGCGTTAACATGCCGGCCACTTCGCGCAATTTGATGGTGTCGATTACATAATCGTAAAGTGCATCGGAATAATTGCGGCGTGCTTGATACAAATTGCGTTGCGCCAACAAGACTTCAACCAAATTACGTGTACCCACTTCATAACCGGATTGCGTTGCTTCCAATGCAGATTGACTGGAAACAATCGCTTGCTTGCGCGCTTGTACTCGCGCAACACCGGTTTCAACTGACAAGTGAGATGCACGCGCACCTTGAATCACATCGCGTTGTGTTTTGTTGTAAGTTTCCTGTGCTTGAGTGTAAAGCGCATAGGCTTGACGACTGCCTGCTGATGTTCCACCGCCAGCATAAATGGGTACATCCAAACGAACACCAATCGTTGTACCATCGGTTTCTTCATCAAAATTATTACCTCGACTAATCCCATCACCACTGGAATCACCGTAGGAAACAGAAGCGCCTAGTGTTGGTAAATGTCTGGATTTTGCAGATTTTGCTCTGTCCAGTTGAGCATCTGCATTTAAACGCGATGCTTTTAGCCCGTAGTTATTTTTCAATGCAAATTCAACCCAATCAGCACGATTACTGGGCGTTGGTTCGACTACCGGAAAATTTGTCATTAGAGGTGCAACCTGATCTTCGGGTTGGCCAGTTAAAACTTCCAATGCTTCATAACTGATACTTAAATTTCCCAGAGCCTCCAGTTTGGCTGCTATTGCACTGTCATAAGCCGCTTGTGCTTCGTGAACTTCGGTAATGGCAGTCAGGCCGACATCAAAACGTTGTTTGGTTTGTTCCAATTGTTTTGCCAGGGCTTTTTCTTCCGCAAGACTCGCTTCCAAAATATCAACATTGCGCAACACATCGAAATAAGCGCTCGCAACACGAACAATTAAACTTTGTTGATCAGCGCCGAATTGTGCTTCAGCTTGCTCGCTCAGTTTTTTACCTTGTTTGTAGGTGTACCAAGCGGACATATCAAATAATTTTTGATTCAGGGAAACATCCCAACCCTGGCTGTCTGAATCAGTCTTGAGAGTGGTGTTAGTCAGATTGTTGGTTGTTTCTTCATCTGTTTTGCCGATGGAAGCGCTGGCATTAATTTGTGGTAGCAAACTGGCGCGATTGAGAGTCTGGTATTCCTTGTCCGCATCATAACGGGCTTTATCAGCTTTTAATTGCGCATCATTTTTCAGAGCTAACTCATAGACATCGAGCAAACTGTTGGCTTGAGTTGTTAATGGCAACAAAGTCATCAGGCCAATTAGCAAGCTGAGTTTGGTTTTCTTCATATCAAGATCCTGTTAAGCACATCAAAGATAAGGCAGGGAGTGTAGCGGTTGCCTGAATTAAGGTCGAGCAAAGGTTATCAACCCGAAGGTTTCAGTGGAAAGTTACAAATGTAAGTATCACCATTTTGTTTACGATTCTTTAGTTAAACTTTGTACTCACAAAAGTCAGTCAATGGATAGACGACACAAAACTCTTTTTGGATTCAAATTTCCCCAAGTTTTCTTATTTTGATGCCAGCTTTTGTCAAAAACTGGCAGTTAGTTTGCTTTGCTCTATGGTTGTTTGTTAATCACATACAAAGATCAGATTATTTGCTTCATTTCGACGCAGCTTTTATGATGCGCGCCCCTATTTTTAACGCAAATTTATCTTTTCGGCTCTTGCAAATGAAAAAATAAAGCTGCACCCGACAATTTACAGTGAGAGACATATGCCGGAATTCCTGAGTTACATCTTGATTGCCTTTGCGATATTGGCGCTTTTGGGCGTGGTGTTTGAAGAGGTTATTCACATTAATAAAGCGAAAACCACACTATTTTTCGGGAGCTTATCCTGGCTGGTGATGTTTATGTTTGCCGGATCGGAAGCCAAACAAGAACATATATTGGAAAAGCTTGATCACAATTTGCTCGAAATCGCGACCCTCTGGTTATTTTTAATGGCGACTATGACCTTCGTGGCTTATCTCAACGCCAAAGGCATAGTCCAAGCCGTGGTGCAAAAAGCTTGTCCTGCGCAGATGACCAAGCGCAGTTTAATGTTGCTGGTTGCTTTATTTGCCATGACGCTTTCGATGGTGTGCGACAACGTAACCGCAACTTTGGTGACACTGGGACTGGTGCATGCGTTTGATGTTGATCAACGCACGCGAATCAAATTGGCGGTGTTGGTGGTGTTTGCCGTCAACTCGGGTGGTGTTGCCCTGATCACGGGTGACGTGACCACCTTGATGATCTTCCTTTCCGGCAATGTCACCATGCCGCAATTGTTGTTGCTCTGGATACCGGCAATTGCGGGCGTGATGGTATTGGCCATGTTGATGTTCCCCGGTGTATCCGGCCAGGTGGCGACCGAAAAATCCACCAAGGTATTTACCGGCATGGATTGGGCAATTGTGGGGACCTTTTTCAGCACTATCGCCTGTACCATGCTGTTTAACTTTTTCTTTCACGTGCCGCCGGTGCTGACCTTTTTGGTCGGCTTGTCGATTATGTTTTTGATCGGCCAATTTATGCACATGGCCGATGATGAAATTAAAATTCTCGAATACGTCCGCCAGATCGAATACGAAACACTCTTGTTTTTCCTCGGGATTTTATTGTTGGTCGGCATGTTAAAAGAAATTGGTACGCTGGATATGCTCACCAGTTTCTATGCGCAAACCGCACCGCAATACGCTAACTACATGATGGGTTTGTTCTCGGCCTTGATTGATAACGTACCTTTGACGGCGGCTTTATTAAAATCCGAACCTGTATTGCAAACGCCTGAGTGGTTAGCTTTGACTTATGGTGTTGGCGTGGGCGGTTCATTACTCGCGATTGGTTCTGCAGCGGGTATTATCGCCATGAGCAAAGTCAAAGGGCTGACCTTTGGTGCTTTCTTACGTTACACACCGCTGGTGTTTGTTGCTTATACAACCGGTTATTTGGTCGCTTATGTGTTGGCCAATGCTGTTTTTGGTTAGGTTTACTGCTCATCTTGTCAAAAACCGGGTTTATCCCGGTTTTTTTGTAAAAAAATTACAGCGATTTTATAAAATTCCGACTGAAAAAAGTTGAGCATGGCGCACCTCTTTTTTTATGTGGATTAACCATGTCTTCCCTCGATATCGCCAAACTTGATCTGATGTACGTCGGCATCATCATATTCACCGGTTTACTCGGTGGTGTTCTCGCTAAAAAAATCAAAGTCCCCGATATAGTGTTGTTTCTATTAATCGGTATCGCCCTTGGTCCAACCGTCGGCGGCATTTTGCATGTGCCCGCCGATTCCACTATGAATCAGCTGATTCTCACTATCGGTGCTTGTTATTTATTGTTTGAAGGCGGGGCGACTCTGCGTTTCGCCGTGTTAAAAGAAATTTGGATCAGCCTTTCAATCATCGCCACTATTGGCGTTTTGATCACTGGCGCTATCACCGCAACGGCTGCCGTCTGGATGGGAATCCCACTGGCGATTGCGCTGGTTTTAGGTGCACTAACTGCTTCAACAGACCCTGCGACTCTGGTACCGATTTTCAAACAAGTGCCGATTAAAGATCGTGTGTCACAAACGGTGATGAGTGAATCTGCGTTGAACGATGCCATGGGTGCAATCGCCACTTTTGCGGTAGTGAGTTATGTGATGGGTACCGGCGGAGGTTTTAGTCTTACCCATTCACTGGGTGAATTGGCTTATGAAGCAGGTGTAGGTTTGTTGTTGGGTGCTGTGGTTGGATATGTCGCGGCGTTTTTAATGGCGCACAACAGTTTTGGCATCTTCCGTGGTGTAACACCCTTTGTAATTATTTTGGCGGTGATTACGGTGTATTTATTGGCGGACCATGTTCACGCATCGGGTTTTATGGCGGTATTTACTTGCGGTGTGATGATCGGTAATAAGAATACTTTTGGCTTGCCACTGGACGATCACGAACACGAATATCTTGAAGATTATGTTGGCAATACCGCGCTCTTAATGCGCATGTTTATTTTCATCCTGTTGGGGTCACAAGTGGATTTCCATTTGTTAAAAGAATATTTGGGCGTTGGTTTGGCATTGTTGGTGGTTTTCATTTTTATCGCTCGCCCTGTGACGGTATTTATTTGCGCAGGCCCGGATCGTCGTGCCAAGTGGACTTGGAAAGAATTGGTCTTTATGAGCTGGACTCGCGAAACCGGCGTAATCCCCGCAGCATTAGTGGGTATTTTGGCGGGCATGAAAGTACCGGGCATTGATGTTGTGGGTGCAATCACTTTTATTTTTATTCTCGGAACCATTTTAATTCAGGCCCCAACCACAGCTTTATTAGCGGGCAAATTGGGCCTGTTGAAATCCCAGGAAAAATAATTCCTCTTACTCCTCCCCCTTGGGGAGGGGGTTTTGGCTTTACTCTGTGAGACAACTCCAATAGACTGCCAAGCTTCTTGTCGGGGTGCTTTCGATAATCAACGAAGGCTGAGATATACCCGCAGACCTGATCCGGTTAGTACCGGCGTAGGGAACGAGAGCTTCTTCATCTTCTGATTAGCACCTCTCTTTCCGCGCCTCTCTTTTCAGCGGAATTTCATGACTTCAAATGCAGTAACACCCATAGCCTTGACCATTGCCGGTAGCGATTCCGGTGGCGGCGCCGGTATTCAGGCAGATTTAAAAACTTTTTCTGCTTTGGGTGTTTTCGGTTGCAGTGCGATTACATCTTTAACTGCGCAAAATACGTTAGGTGTGCAGGGTGTATTTGCGGTGCCACCGCAATTTGTACAACAACAAATTCAATCTGTAATCAGCGATATTCACATCGGTGCAATCAAAACCGGCATGTTGGCCAATGCCGATATTATTTTGGCTGTTGCTGAATCTTTAAAACATTATTCATCCATACCCATTGTGTTGGACCCGGTAATGGTCGCCACCAGTGGTGATCGATTGTTAACGGAAGATGCGGTAGAAAATTTAATTAAAGATTTATTACCACTCGCGAGTTTAATTACACCCAATTTGCATGAAGCTGCTGTACTCTTGAATCAACCCTTGGCAAAAGATAAAAAAACCATGCAAGCGCAAGGTGAAAAAATTTTATCGCTGGGTGCAAAAGCCGTGTTGATGAAAGGTGGTCACGCCACTGATGATCAGGCGACAGATTTATTAATTACGCAATCTGGTACTGAAGTTTTTTCTACACCCAGATTGCACACCAAAAACACTCACGGAACCGGATGCAGTTTGGCATCAGCCATTGCAGCAGGACTTGCAAAAAAATTATCGCTGCAGGATGCAGTGAAAGAAGCGAAAGATTATTTACAAGGCGCATTGGCGGCCTCCAATCAATTGCAGATTGGAAAGGGCAGTGGGCCGGTGCATCATTTTTTTAGGTTTTATTAGGCCCTCATCCTAGCCCTCTCCCTCTGGGAGAGGGCTAGGATGAGGGCAAACGATTTCCAATCGAGGACACAAGCATGAACTCCAGCGTCGAAAAAATTCTGAGTCAAACCGCCGAAGTGGATCAAGCATCTATTCAACCTTTTACCGGATCGCAAAAAATTTATGTGCAAGGTTCACGCGCGGATATTCAAGTGCCCATGCGTGAAATTCAGTTGGCGGATACGCCAACTGAATTCGGCGGTGAAAAAAATCCGGCGGTGCGTGTTTACGATACTTCTGGTCCTTACACTGATCCCAAAATCAAAATCGATTTGCGCAAAGGTTTGCCGGAAGTTCGCACTGCCTGGATCGAAGAGCGTGGTGATACAGAAATTCTGGAAGACAGTCATTCAGAATTTACCAATCAACGTTTGCAAGATTCCAGTTTGGATCACTTGCGTTTTAATCTCACACGCAAACCGCGCCGCGCCAAATCCGGCATGAACGTGTCACAAATGCATTACGCGAAAAAAGGCATTATCACACCTGAAATGGAATATATCGCGATTCGTGAAAATATGGCGCTGGCGCAAGCACGTGAGTTAGGCATTCTCGATCAACAACACAAAGGTATGAGTTTTGGTGCGAGTATTCCCGATGAAATTACGCCGGAATTTGTTCGTGATGAAGTTGCACGCGGTCGTGCGATTATTCCCGCGAATATCAATCACCCCGAAGTCGAGCCCATGATTATCGGCCGTAATTTTCTGGTGAAAATTAACGGCAATATAGGTAACTCTGCCTTGGGCTCATCGATTGAAGAAGAAGTAGAAAAACTCACCTGGGGTGCGCGTTGGGGTGCTGATACTGTGATGGATTTATCCACCGGTAAAAATATTCATGAAACTCGTGAGTGGATCATTCGTAATTCGCATGTGCCTATTGGCACTGTGCCGATTTATCAAGCGCTCGAAAAAGTAAATGGTATTGCAGAAGATTTAACCTGGGAAATTTTCCGCGATACGCTAATCGAACAAGCCGAGCAGGGCGTAGATTATTTTACGATTCACGCCGGTGTATTGCTGCGTTATGTTCCGCTCACTGCAAAACGCGTCACTGGAATTGTATCGCGTGGTGGTTCAATAATGGCCAAATGGTGTTTGGCTCATCACAAAGAAAATTTCCTTTACACTCACTTCGAAGAAATTTGTGAAATTATGAAAGCTTACGATGTAAGTTTTTCATTAGGCGATGGTTTGCGCCCCGGTTCAATTGCTGACGCTAATGATGAAGCGCAATTTGGTGAATTGGAAACTCTGGGTGAATTAACCAAAATCGCATGGAAACACGATGTGCAAGTGATGATCGAAGGCCCTGGTCACGTGCCTATGCACATGATCAAAGAAAATATGGAAAAACAATTGGAAGTGTGCGACGAAGCACCTTTCTATACACTCGGCCCGCTAACCACTGACATTGCGCCGGGTTACGATCACATCACATCCGGAATTGGTGCTGCCATGATCGGTTGGTACGGATGTGCCATGTTGTGTTACGTCACACCGAAAGAGCATTTGGGTTTGCCCAATAAAAAAGATGTGAAAGACGGCATCATCACTTACAAGATCGCCGCGCACGCTGCGGATCTGGCAAAAGGTCATCCGGGTGCGCAATTGCGTGACAACGCTTTATCCAAAGCACGTTTTGAATTCCGCTGGGAAGATCAATTTAATTTGGGCCTTGATCCCGATACGGCGCGTTCATTCCACGATGAAACTTTGCCAAAAGAATCCGCTAAAGTTGCGCACTTTTGCTCAATGTGCGGCCCGAAATTTTGCTCGATGAAAATCACTCAGGAAGTTCGCGATTACGCTGCGCAACATGGAGCTGACATATCAGTGATTGGTGAAAAAGATATTATCAAAATGATTGATGTTGAAGCCGAGATGCAACAAAAAGCGAAAGAATTTGTTGAGTCGGGGTCGGAGATTTATCACAAGGTTTGATGGCCCTCACCCTGGCCCTCACCCTGGCCCTCTCCCGGAGGGAGAGGGGATAGCTCCTCCCTTTGAAAAAGGGAGGCGGGGGAGGGATTTAAAATGCTCAAATTTCCCGAGATTTTAAATCCCCCCTAACCCCCCTTTTTCAAAGGGGGGAAATAAAAAGCAAATTTCAGGAAATTAATTCATGCTCCCAAAACCC
>CBFGPN010000115.1:0-12683 GCA_965650675.1 uncultured Cellvibrio sp. | reverse complement strand
ATTCGACGAAAATGTATGATCGACAGACATTTAAAGACAAATCGGAATTTGAGTGGCGTATAAAAACACTTGAGGGTTTGCTTGAGTTGTCGGATCACATGAAAAATGCAACAAAATATACAAGAGATGTCTTGTTTGAAGAGGTTTCAAAAAGCAAGGTAAGTGATTTTATAAAAGAACAATATCATTCCAATATTCAAACTTTATTTGTCAGATCGTATAGTTCACCTGTATTAGTGAATTATCGATTGGCCGTTATTTCTCTAAAGCAGTATTTTCAATTTTTATTCGAAAATAAAGAATACTTTGATTTTGAGAATGACCAGATCATATTTAAAAACCAAGTTGTCATGCGTGAGCATGATAAAGCCTTACGAGCTATGCGAGAACATTTCTCTGCTTTTCAGAAAAATTTAAACGAGTTTGAATAAGCCTGATCTTGTAAAAGAACTATTTTGTTGAAAGTTGAAAGCCTTTATTTGTGTATATGCAAGGCTCGCCGTTGCATTTTCCTTCTTGTGGTTTTCCGCCCATAAATGACCCTTCAAATGTTAATTCTTCAGGATTGTTATCGTTTTTATACATAATTAGCTTCCCGTTTCCATTGAATTCTCCGTCACTGAATCTGCCTGCGTAAAAAAATACTCCAGGGTTGGTTAGTTCGCCGTGACCATTGAACTGCATGTTTCTAACTTCTCCATTGTATAACTTGCCGTCCGGTAACTTTACTGCAACCTTGTCAATAAATTCACCTGCCGATACTTTTCCTTCTATTTGTAAGTTATCTTTCGTGACGAGTGTTGCTTGTCCAACAACAGCATGTAACAGGTTTGCGTTAGACAAATCATTTCCGGTGAACTGTCCGCTAAGTGAAGAACCATCATTGAATTTCATCGTTCCTTTTCCAAAAGGAACGTCATTTTTAAATAATCCTGAATAGACATAGTTTGGAAAATTACACATTCCTTTTCCATTGAGTCGATCATTTTTAAATTCTCCTTCACAATTCGCCCCATTTGAATATCTACGTTTTCCCGATCCATGGAAGTATCCCTTACGAAAATTACCAATATACTGGAATCCATTTTTGAACTTAATATCACCATGCCCTTCAAACAACCCTGCTTCAAAGTTCCCGGTATATTTATAGGCTTCCGGATCTGTATCAGTTAAACCAACAGAAATGTATGTGCCCTTTCCTGAGGCCAAGCCATTTTTAAATTGGCCTTCATAGGTGTCGCCATTCATTAATTTGGCCATTCCGAATCCGTGTGGCTTCCCTTCCACATTTTTTTCTCCTTCATATTTGAAATCAACTGTAAATGGTGGACTAAAGGAGAATGTACATAGACAAGGAAGTGCCATGAAAATTAAAAATAAATATTTGTGTGTTTTCATTTTTAAACTCGCATCAGTTTCAAGACGATTTCATGGAAAATTGAAGCACTTCCTTGGTAAATAATGATCATTTACACATTAAACAAAAAATGCATCACATCCCCGTCCTGAACAATATATTCCTTACCCTCTTTGCGAGACTTGCCTGCATTTTTTGCGCCTTGTTCGCCTTTGTATTGGATGAAGTCTTCATAGGCGATTGTTTCAGCGCGGATAAAGCCTTTTTCGAAATCGGTGTGAATGACACCGGCGGCTTGTGGTGCAGTGGCGCCGATTGGAATTGTCCATGCTCGTACTTCTTTTACGCCTGCGGTGAAATAAGTTTGCAAACCTAATAATTGATAACCGGCGCGAATCACACGATTTAATCCGGGTTCTTCCATGCCCATTTCGGCGAGAAATTCTTTTTTATCATCGCCATCCAATTCGGCGATATCGGCTTCCAGTTTGTTGCAGATTGGCACTACGATGGATTTTTCTTCGGCTGCAATCTTTCTGACTGTATCGAGATGTGGATTATTTTCAAAACCATTTTCTGACACGTTGGCGATATACATGGTGGGTTTGAGTGTGAGCAAATTAATTTCTTTCAGCATCGCCACTTCGTCTTTATCCAGATTAAACGAGCGCAATGGTTTTGCTTCATTCAAGTGAGGCTGGATTTTTTCCAGCAGTGCTTTCATAGCAAGAGCGTGTTTGTCACCGCCTTTTGCAGATTTGGCAAAACGATTCAGTGCTTTTTCAACTGCATCCAGATCAGCCAGTGCCAGTTCTGTATTGATGACTTCTATGTCTGCAGCCGGGTTTACCTTGTTGGCAACGTGAATCACATTGTCATCATCAAAACAACGTACCACATGGGCTATGGCATCTGTTTCGCGAATATTAGCGAGGAACTTATTGCCCAGACCTTCACCTTTGGATGCCCCCGCCACAATACCGGCAATATCGATGAATTCCATAGTAGTGGGGACTATGCGTTCGGGTTTGACCAGCTCAGCCAGTTTGTCCTGGCGAGGGTCCGGTACCGCAACAATTCCAGCGTTCGGTTCAATGGTGCAGAAAGGAAAGTTTTCAGCGCTGATACCGGCGTTGGTCAACGCATTAAAAAGAGTTGATTTGCCAACGTTAGGCAAACCGACAATGCCACAATTGAAGCCCATAGGTGTAATCCAGATAATGAGGTGTTGAATTTTGCAGGCCGCGATTATACATGCTTTACCCTGTTGCGGCTTGAGGTTAGGCTAGTGGCCATGAGAGTTATTGATCTAACTGCTGTGTATTAACAATTATGGGTTACAGCATGAATATGCACGATTTTATTTATCGATTTGATGATTACGAACTCCAACCCAAAGAAGGCAGATTGCTCCATCTTGATGAGGATCTGGCATTGGGTTCCAGAACACTCGATCTCTTGACTCTGTTAGTACATAACGCCGGTAAACTGGTCACCAAAGAATCTATATTTGCCACACTTTGGCCCAATGTTGTTGTGGAAGAAAATAATTTGCATGTGCATATATCCATGCTGAGAAAAGTACTGGGCAATGACAAAATTGTGACTTTATCGGGAAAGGGTTATAGATTCACCCCGACTGTCAAATCTTATCCTTATAGCCAACATCAGCAGCCAGGAATACAAGGCAATTTAAATATTATTTTGTTAGATGATCATCTATTAATTCGTGAGGCCATGTGTGGAGTACTGCGTGAACTGGTTGCGGATGTTGTAGTTCTGGAAGCTGTCAAAGCATCTGATGCGCGCCGCATTCTCAAACAAGTCAGTGATATACATTTATTGATTTTGGATTTGGGTTTGCCGGATATGTGCGGCCTGGAGTTTTTGAAAGAATTGCGTCAATCGTATCCGCAGCTGCCGGTAGTGGTTATGTCAGGCCTGGTTGATCAGAAAAAAGTATTGGAAGTGATTAATTTGGGCGCACTGGGTTTTATTCCCAAGGCGACTTCGCGTCAGGACATGATCAATGCAATAAAAAAAGTGCTTTCAGGTAATGTCTATATTCCTCAGGATTTATTCCGTTCCGAAAATAAGTTTCATCGTTTTTAATATTGATAGAGACATTTCACGTTGTTAATAAGTTAAATATTGGGCGACCAATGATCGCATGATCATGGGTTGGATTGGCTTGCTCAGAAGAGTAAAACCTGCGGTATGAGCTTCGTTGATTTTTTCCGTATCAGAGTTGCCGCTCATTAAAAAAGCCGGAATATTTTTTTCATAATAGCGGCGAATTTTTTTGATGGCGTCAATACCGGTTTCATGGTTGCCGAGGGAGTAATCTGAAATGATTAAATCCGGAATAATGGCGGAAGTGGTCAAGCTGTTGAATGCTGCTTTGATTGATGTCGCCGTAATGATGCGGCATCCCCATGGAGTCATAAAACTGTCCATAGCTTTTAACACCAATACATCGTCATCAATAATTAATATTTTTTTATTGGCAAAATGATTGTCGGTAATGAGTGGGTAAGCTGTGGGCTCAAGAATATCATCTGCATAATCCAGTAATATTGAAAAACATGTTCCTTTTGTGAATACGGATTTTACTTTTACCTGATGGTTAAGTAATGCACATAATTTATTGACGATTGCCAAGCCAAGACCCATTCCCTGATCGCGGCCTGCAGTTTTATTGATTGTCCTGTTGACCTGATAATTCTCATCAAAAATCCGGCGCTGATCTTCGGGCCTTATCCCTATACCGGTATCCCATACCTGAATTTCAATCTTGTTTCCTCGCTTGCGGCTGCCAATCAGGATTTTTCCTTTTTCGGTATAACGCAGCGCATTATTAACCAAATTCAGTAAAATTCTTTCAAGCAGTACGGGTTCACTTTTTACATAAAAAGGTGATGGTCTGAATTTTAACTCTAAACCTTTGTTTTTCGCTGGTTCACGAAACGTGTTGTCGAGTCTTTTGAAAATATCGTTGAGTCGATAGTTTTGCAATTGTGGATTGGTGATGTCGGTATTTAACTTTGAAATATCCATTAAGTTTTCAAAGAGTTCATTAATACTGATAATGCAGGAATCAATATGGTTTAAAATTTTCTCGCGAGCATTGGCGTCCGTGGTTGAATGTAAATGTGCAACAAATAAATTGAGTGCGTGCAGCGGTTGACGCAAGTCGTGATTGGCTGCTGCAACCAATTTGGATTTGGCCAGATTGGATAAATTAGCCGCTTCGGCAATTTTTTTTTCGCGGCTCAAATTTTCAACCAGTGTCATGTTGTCCAGTAATGCAATTTCCAAATTGCGTGTGCTTTCTTTTGCTTCCTGACGTTTTCTGGCGATGTAGTTGGCTTCCGCTGTTAACCACCATGCGCCAGTTGCCAATGCTGCCCACTCAAACAAATCCAGAAATAAAATGCGATTGTATTCGCTATGATAGTGCTGCCAGAGCGTAATGCTGCCTAGTATTATCAAGGGTAGTAAGCTGACCCAGAACAATTTTTTCGGCCTTACGCGCAGGGTAAGGCTCATGGGTACCACTAATAATAAAATTAAAAATGCACCGCGTACTTCATGTGCAAAAAAAATTAAAAACATGTAGCCCAGCATCGCATAGACACTTTGTGGAATTGTCAGGCTGGGATCGCTGAAATAAAGATTCAGACGGCTGCGGATCATGCTATAGAAAATAATATTGGCAAATAAAGGGATCAGAATAATAGCGGCTAAAGGAAAACCCGGCAGATAGCCATTAATAAAAGCAAAATAAGTGAGGAGTGCGACTACCAAATAAGCTTTGTTTGAGGCCAGGCATCGTTTTATTCTCAATGCTTGTTTGGGATCGTCACTGAAAATCAGCGTTTTGATGTTCATGCCAGCTCACCTGATTATTCTATTTGTGTGTAAAAATTATGCTGTCGTGTGCAAATTTTTCATGGCCTTATTCCAATCACCGCTGATGGCATCCGGCATAGAGTCAATTGCTTTGTGAATAGATTTTTCAATTAGTTCCTGCTCTGCTGCCGGTGCTCGTTTCAACACAAAGTTGGCTACTTGAGCAGCAACCCCAGGGTGACCTATACCCAATCTCAATCGTGCAAAATTGGGATTGTTTCCCAGTGCGGCAATAATATCTTTTAAACCATTGTGACCACCATGGCCTCCGCCTTGTTTGAAGCGTGCAACGCCTGGTGCCAAATCCAATTCATCATGCGCAACCAAAATTGCTTCAGCAGGAATTTTAAAAAAATTGGCAAGTGCGCCAACGGATTGTCCGCTACGATTCATATAAGTAGTGGGAATCAATAAACGAAGCTCGCTTCCTTGAAACTGTGTTTTTGCAGTGAAGCCAAAATATTTATTATCCATAGCTAAATTTGCCCCACATTTTCTGGCAAATGCACGCACAAAATCTTCTCCCGCATTGTGACGGGAATTTTCATATTCGCTACCCGGATTACCGAGGCCGACAATAAGTTGGATGTTTGACATGATTGATCAGATTAATGATTGATGTGAGAAAATTAAAATGCTCCAACAAAAAAGGGCAGAGTCCGAAGAGTCTGCCCTTTTTAATTAACGCAAAGATTAAGCTTCTTCGCCTTCTTCTGCTCCGCCTTTTGGCTTCACAATAGTGGCGACAGCCAAATTGTGTGAATCACCTTTTTGCAGGTCAGCTGAAGTCACGCCAGATGGAAGTTTCAGATCAGAAATGTGCAGGATTTGGCCTACTTCCATATTGATCAGATCAACTTCAATAAATTCTGGCAAGTTGTGTGGCAAACAAACGATATCCAACTGGGTCAAGTTGTGAATCACTTTACCACCTTGAATTTTCACGCCTTTGCTCACAGCTTCGTTGATGAAGTGCAGTGGTACATGGGTGTGAACTTTGGTGGATTTGTCGATGCGCAAAAAGTCAGCATGCAATACTTGCGCTTTTGATGGATGGCGTTGCAAATCTTTCAGAATTACATCCTGCGCTTTACCATCAACATTGAGGCTGATGATGTGCGAGTAGAAAGATTCGTGCTCCAAATGCTTCGACAATTCATTGTGTGAAATGCTGATGCTTTGCGGCTCGTTTTTGCCGCCATAAATAATGGCGGGAACTTGATCAGCCAAACGACGCAGGCGGCGGCTCGCACCTTTCCCCATGTCGTTACGTGCTGTAGCGTCTAATTTAAAGTCTTCAGACATGATAATGTCCTCTTGGTTATAAACCTGTCAGTCCGCGACCAGAACTTTCAGGGGTTGCAAAAACCCGAATCATATCGGGCGGTTTATTGAATACATTGTTTTGCTAATCGCGAAACATTGCACTCAGGGATTCTTCATTACTCAAGCGGCGCATGGCTTCCGCCAACATTCTTGACAGTGTCAACACACGAATACGTGAGCATTGTTGAGCTGCTTGACTCAGTGGAATTGAATCAGTCACTACCAATTCATCCAGCACAGAGTTGTGAATATTTTCTATCGCTTTGCCTGAGAGCACCGGATGGGTACAGTAGGCTATAACTTTATTGGCGCCGTGATCTTTCAGCGCTTTTGCTGCACTACACAGCGTACCTGCTGTATCAATAATGTCATCAACCAGCAGACAGGTTCGGTTTTCAATTTCACCGATGATATGCATGACTTCCGCAACGTTTGCGCGCGGGCGGCGTTTATCGATGATTGCCAGATCGGTTCCCAATTGTTTGGCGACAGCGCGTGCACGTACTACGCCACCTATATCAGGAGAAACAGTTACCAAATTGGGGAAGTTTTGTTTTTCTATATCTTCAAGCAATACAGGTGAGCCGTAGACGTTATCGACGGGCACATCAAAGAAGCCCTGGATCTGTTCAGCGTGAAGATCAACAGTCAGTACCCGATCCACACCCACGTTGACCATCATATCGGCCACGACTTTGGCTGTGATAGGTACTCGGGCTGAACGAACGCGTCTGTCCTGGCGTGCATAACCAAAATAAGGAACAACGGCTGTAATCCTTCCGGCGGATGCACGACGCAGGGCATCTACCATGATGATTAATTCCATCAGATTGTCATTGGTGGGAGCGCAAGTGGGTTGTACTACAAACACATCGCGTCCGCGAACGTTAGTCAGTAGCTCAACGTTAATTTCGCCATCAGAAAAAAGAGAAACCGACACATCACCTAAAGATAGGCCAAGATGTTCAACTATTTTTTTAGCCAGTTCAGGGTTGGCATTGCCAGTAAACACCATTAAATCAGACACGTTGAGTACCTTTAATGTCGGTAGTAGAAATCAGCGCAGGTTTTACCCTTGGGAAATTTCCCCGATTTCGGGAGTATCATCAAGAACAACAAATATATAGAGAAGAATATGGCAGGGGTGAAAGGATTCGAACCTCTGAATGGCGGGATCAAAACCCGCTGCCTTACCACTTGGCGACACCCCTGTAGGTGATTAATGATCAGGTAGTAGATAGTGAATTGGCGAGATATTGATCCCTTGAGCCACAAAACTATCTAACTTCAGGTCTGCTATTTTGGTTTGAGCAGCAATCGCTGAATCAGCGTCATTGAAACTCAAAAATACACAAGAACCTGTACCCGTCATTCGAGGTTGGTATCCCGCATCTTCCAACCACTGCAAGCACTCATTTACCTCAGGGTAAAGTTTTCTTACCAGTGGTTGGCAGTCGTTACGACCACCCCCTTCAAGAAAGGCCGCCACTTTAATGGCCGCCGTATCTCTTGTCAAATCTTTGTGTGAAAAAATTGCAGCGGTAGAAACGTGACAATCGGGGTGCACAACAAGATACCAATTTGTAGCTAAATCAATAGCTTCGAGTTGTTCACCCACACCTTCTGCCCAGGCGCTTCGACCCCGAACAAATACCGGAACATCGGCGCCCAAACCAAGGCCAATGTCAGCCAATTGCTGTGTGGATAAATGACATTTCCATAAATGATTCAATGCCACCAGCGTAGTCGCGGCATTACTGCTTCCACCTCCGATTCCTCCTCCCATAGGTAATCTTTTTTCAAGTTGGATACGCACTCCCTGTCGGACACGCCGGTACTTTTCCAGCTGCATTGCGGCACGAACAATCAGGTTGTCTTCAAATTTAACACCGGCGAGTTCGGGTTCCAGTTGGATGCTATCTTCAGGAGTGAGTGTGAAAGTTAGCTGGTCTCCATAATGTAACAATTGAAAAACAGTTTGCAGTTGGTGATAGCCATCACTTCGACGACCTGTGATATGTAAAAACAGGTTTAATTTGGCAGGTGAAAGCAGGCTTAGGCTATGGGTTGTCATTTTCTTTGAGTGTCCATTCACGCACTATCAATGTCAGTCGAAAATCTTTAAAACGAGCGGTGACTTTTTGCGGTAAATAAATTAACTGGTTTTTGTAAGTCAGATGATGGTAAGACGGGTATTCGATGAGCCAGCCGGATTGCTCAAGTGTGCCAATTAAACCCATGCCATTGTCCCTGATGTTTTTAATTTTGGTGTTGGGAGCTGGTAGCCCTCGTATCCAGTAATTCAATTGGGTCAAGGGTAGCTTCCATCCCGTCACCTCTTGAATCAACTCTTCAGCAGAGTTCGCCTTGACTTCAGGTTTACCTTTTTCTTTCAGGCTGACCTGTAGATTGTCACCTTCAATATGAATTGATCTTTGTCCCAGTGGGCCAGTGAGTTGTATGTCATAGGATGCTGCTTCTTGCATCCATTTAATATTGACACTTCCTGAGTCTTCATTTGTTTTAATTCCCAATTTTCCATTTAACTTCCAGTGATTGAGTGGGCTGATTGTTTTTTGATGGGTTTTGAATTCAACCGATTTCAGTGTTGATCTATGCGCACAGGCTGAAAGCAATGTTAATAAAAAAATAAGGATAAAAATGAGTCTGTAATTCATCTTGGATGGCGGAATGGTCAGGGGGTCAGCATCATAATCAATTTAGCTTGATCAGGGTCAATAATATTTTCGGGAAGGCTCGGTCATTTCTTTCGAGAGCAGCCAGGTTTGTTGTATTAAAAAAGCATCGGAACTGGCGCGATGACGGCGAATTTTGAGTTGTAATTCCAGATCCTGTTTGGCTTGATCCCATACCAACAACTGATGTTCGGGGGTTATTAATTCTATAGGGCTTAAATGAAACTCCGGTGTGCAACGTGCTGCCCAAAACAGGCGCGTTAACCAGGGGCTGTCATGAACCCATGCATCGCTGTAGGCGGTAATCGGGCCTAAAAATATATTTAACGCATGGCAAACATCTTTTGCCGGGTTGCCTTTTTCAAACAGCAAATGCCGCGGTATGCCGTGAACTGCTTCCGCGTCTGCGCTCCAATGTATCCAGTCTTCTTCGGGGGTGATCAAGCTGCAAAAACGGGAGCCGTCGGCTTTGACTGCACCTATCTCGATTGGATAACTGTGGGCGCCAAAACCTGAAGCTTCTATGTCGATGATGCACGGACAACGAGGTGTTTTCATGAGTTCATCCGTTATAAACTTTGTTGAGTATAGGCGGATTTTGGCTAGGCTCTAATAAACCCTTGTCAGACTTGCCAAGTCACCGGACAATACCGCCCTTTTTTGAATAGATCAAATATTGGATTCATGACACTCATTGCTTTCGGCATCAATCATAATTCGGCACCTCTCGCTTTGCGTGAGAAAGTGGCCTTTTCGCCGGAAATTATAGAGTCAGCCTTGAAAGACGCTGCAAGTCAAAATGGATTGAGTGAAGTAACCATCTTGTCTACTTGCAATCGCACAGAAATTTATGCTGTAGCCGAGCAGAGTGACACCATAGAAAATTGGTTGCTTGCACACACAGAAGTCCCCGCTGCAGACTTGCAAAAAAGTTTTTATGCATACAAAAATCAGGATGCACTCAAACACATAATGAAAGTTGCCGGTGGTTTGGATTCTTTGGTGTTGGGTGAGCCGCAAATACTCGGTCAAATGAAATCGGCATTCGCGATTGCGCGAGAAGTAGGGACTGTAGGCAGTGAACTGCATTCGGTTTTTCAGCATGTATTTAATGTCGCCAAGCGTGTCAGAACGGAAACGGCGATTGGCGAAAACCCTGTATCGGTTGCTTATGCCGCGGTTAGTTTGGCGCAACAAATTTTTTCCAATTTGAAAGAAGATACTGCACTGTTGATTGGTGCAGGTGAAACTATTGCGCTGGTAGCCAGGCATCTGGCTGAGCATGGCATCAAAAAAATATTGGTTGCCAATCGAACCCTGGCTCGCGCGCAAAAACTGGCGGCTGAATTTGATGGTGAAGCTTTTTTATTGGCAGAGATTCCTGAACAATTGCATCGTGCCGATATCGTCATTTCCTCTACTGCCAGTCAATTACCTTTGTTGGGAAAAGGTGCAGTTGAATCAGCATTGAAAAAACGTAAACACAAACCTATGTTTATGTTGGATATAGCCGTGCCGCGTGATATCGAATCGCAAGTGGCCGAATTGGAAGATGTTTATCTTTATACGGTTGATGATTTGCATGCTGTGATTGATGAAAATAAAAAATCACGTGTGTTGGCAGCGGATCAAGCTCAATTAATTATTGATCAGGGTGTTGAAGATTATTTAAAACAACAGCGTGAATTGAATGCGGTTGACCTGATTAAGCAATATCGTAATCAGTCTGAGCAGATACGTGATCTTGAATTACAGAAAGCTCTAAAACAATTACAGTCAGGAGCAAACGCTGAAGAAATTTTATCGCAATTGGCGCGCAACCTGACCAATAAGTTACTCCATTCCCCCACCACTGTATTAAAAGAGGCAAGCGCCAATCATCGTCATTATGTTATGCGCGCTGCACAGGAATTATTTTCCATCAAGTCCGATGACTCTGCCGACCATTAGCGTCGCTCACCTTTTTGTTTTGATTTAATTCATTCTATTTTTTAATCTTTTTTACGAGAAGTGTCACAAATGAAATCCTCCATAGTGGAAAAACTGGAACGTCTCAAAGAGCGTTACGAAGAAGTCAGCGCTTTATTGTCTGAAGCCGAGATTATCAACAATCAAAACCGTTTTCGCGATTTATCCAAAGAATATGCCGAGCTGGAACCTGTTGTCATAGCCTACAAGAAATACCAACAACTTCTGGCTGATATTGAAGAAGCCAAACAGTTGCTGATTGAAGGCGACGATGATATGAAAGAAATGGCGGCAGAAGAGTTAAAGGAGTGTGAAGCGGCGATTGAGCCAACAGAATTGGATCTGCAAAAATTATTATTGCCGAAAGATCCCAATGACGAAAAAAATTGTTATCTGGAAGTGCGCGCAGGAACAGGTGGTGACGAAGCCGCTATTTTTTCCGGTGATTTATTTCGCATGTATTCACGCTACGCTGAAAAACAAGGTTGGCGCGTAGAAATTCTGAGTCAAAATGAAGGTGAGCATGGCGGCTTTAAAGAAATTATTTCGTTGGTGTCAGGTCAGGGAGTTTATGGTCGATTGAAATTTGAATCGGGCGCGCATCGTGTACAGCGCGTACCTGAAACTGAATCACAAGGTCGAATACATACATCTGCTTGTACAGTTGCCGTGATGGCAGAGGCCGATGAAATGGAAGAAGTGAATATCAATAAAGCTGATTTGCGTATTGATACTTATCGATCATCCGGTGCGGGTGGCCAGCACGTTAACAAAACCGATTCGGCGATTCGTATAGTGCATTTACCTACGGGCATAGTAGTTGAATGTCAGGATGAACGTTCGCAACATAAAAATCGTGCACGTGCGATGAGTTTGTTGGCAACCAAATTAAAAACCATGCAAGAAGAAGCAGCACACAAAACTATTTCCGACGAGCGCAGGAATTTGGTTGGCAGCGGCGATAGATCCGAACGCATTCGCACTTACAATTATCCGCAGGGGCGCATGACAGATCATCGAATTAATTTAACGCTTTATTCTCTGGATGCGATTATGCAAGGTGATTTGGATCCGATATTGCAACCACTTGCGCATGAGTATCAGGCGGATCAATTGGCGGCGATTGGCGATTAAATCAAACCCCACCCTAACCCTCCCCTTCGTAAGGGGAGGGGACGTGACTCCCTACTTTATTAAGGAGGGAGTCGTTCCCCACTTTGAAAAAGGGGGGTTAGGGGGGATTTAAAATCCTCAAAAATTTGACCATCCTAAATCCCTCCCCCGCCTCCCTTTTCAAAAGAAGGAACAGTTCCTCCCCCTTGCCAAGGGGAAGGTTAGGAGGGGGTGAAAGAATTTAGCACAATGTCCGAGAAAAAATGACACAACAACTATCCATCAAACAATGCCTAACACTGTCGGAAGAA
>CBFGPN010000114.1:0-12783 GCA_965650675.1 uncultured Cellvibrio sp. | reverse complement strand
TTGACAATACGAATGGTTTGATGTTCGTTCCAATACACATATTGATAAAAATCAGAGTGTCATTCGTTGGCTATGCTCTGCGACCAATATTCATGAATTGGAAATTATCAACAAAGCATTGGCTGTCAGTGAAAATCAATTTCATGCCTGTTTTGATAATTCACCAATCCCCATGTTATTAATTACTGAAACAGGTACAGTTGTTCAACACAACAGTGCCTTTATCAAATTACTTCGCCATGATCAGATGTCTGAAATTCAAAATATCCAACAAATATTAAACGAGAATCAATATCTTGATCACCAGGATAAAATCAAAGATTTACAAGTATTACGTCATGCGCATATTGAATATGAAACCACCTACATTGGCGATAATAATCGGACAATACCGGCTCTTGTGTATGCAGCTGCAATAGATAGATTGCAAAATATCAATTTATTTCTATTACAAATATTTGATTTAACCGATCATAAAACACGGGAACAAGAATTAATTCGTCTTGCACATTTCGACACTCTGACCAATCTTTTTAACAGAACCCGGCTGTATCAGGAACTGAATGCATTGGTAGCACGCTTCGAACGCCACAAAATTCCATTCGCTATACTGTTTGGCGATATTGATCACTTCAAGCAAATCAATGATGGCTATGGTCACGACATTGGCGACTATGTACTGAAAATAATAGCGCGCCGCCTTAAAAAACTGTTGCGACAGGATGACATGATCGCCAGATTGGGTGGAGATGAATTTATTATTTTGCTTGACGGTGTTAATCGATACGAAATAGTGGCTTCAATTGCTGAAAAAATTCTGTCGAGTATTGTTAAACCCATCCGTATTCGGGAATCACAGAAAATTTATATTAATATGAGCCTTGGAATTGGAATTTTTCCATCTGACGGACAAGACTCGGCAACTCTATTGCGTAACGCTGACAGCGCACTTTATGAAGCGAAGAATAACGGCCGCGGTCGCTTCCAACTTTATCGCAAAGAATTAACCGATTTTGTTCACTATCGCCTGCTATTGGATTCTGACTTGCGTAAAGCTATTACAGGATCACAATTTGAACTCTATTTTCAGCCTGTTATTAATTTATCGACCAACAAAATTACGTCTGCAGAAGCATTAATTCGATGGAACCATCCCAAACGGGGACTGGTTTTTCCGGGAGATTTTATTTCTTTTGCAGAGGAATCTGAATTAATCAATCGCATCGGGAATTGGGTCATCCGTGACGCCATCCGATGCCAATCGGAGATTATCAGTGCCGGTTTCAATCTGCCTCTTGCTATCAATATTTCTGCAAAACAATTTCAACAGGGCGACATTGTCAATCAGTTTAAAGATGCTTTGAAAGGTTATCCGGTTTCACCTGAACAATTTACCATCGAAATTACGGAACAAACCTTTCTGGAAAGAACCGAGTACAACCTGCAACAGGTAAGTCGATTGAAAGAATGCGGATTCAAAATCTCGCTTGATGATTTTGGTGTGGGTTATTCTTCGCTGAGTTACATACTGAGATTTACTCCTGATCAGCTTAAAATTGACCGATCTTTCATTAATCAAATTGGCAAAGCAAAAGAACACAATGAAATGGTCAGGGCTATTATCGGACTGAGCAAAATTATTCCTATGAAAATAATTGCAGAAGGCATAGAAACCGACGCCCAAAAATGGTTTTTAATTGAAAACGAATGCGATTATGCACAGGGATATTTATTTTATAAGCCCATGCCGCTATCCCAGTTGCTGCAATTACTTATTGCACAGTCTGCACATTAGGATTTTCTTCAAACGCCCATCGCAATATTTCCATCCAGAGACTAGAATCAGCTCATCCCTTTTCAGGGATGGAAAGTTTTAACCAATCAATAACAATTTAAGGAGTCACTGATGTCAAACCCCTATCAAACACCTGCAGGCCAATTGCAAACTGATGATGATCAGGCATTTGGTGAAGTGAGTTTTTTTAATCCCTCTGGACGTATTAATCGATTGCGTTACTGGGCACATACCATGGTATTACTCTTGGGAACGCTACTGATAGGGGGCATTATTGCCGGAATACTGAGCTTGATTTCTCCATATTTAGGATTTGGAGTTCTCGGTATTACGTATATTGTCATGATTGTTTTTTCATTTATTGTGACAATACAACGATTGCATGACATGAATTATTCAGGGTGGCTCTCTATTTTATTAATTATCCCTTTAGCCAGCTTTGTGCTGTGGATAATGTTGATTGCTATACCCAGCACTCCGGGTAGAAACAATTATGGTTTGGAACCACCACCAAACAAGACCTGGCATTGGGTTGCAGGATTGATAATGCCGATACTCACCGTCGTTTTTACCATTGGTCTTCTGGCAGCAATTGCGATACCTCAATATCAAAAATATGTTGAACGTTCACAAGCTGCTCAGGAACAATCTTACGAATACGAACAAACGTCAGAATCCGATAGTTATTACACTGATGATGCACAAGCTGAATCAGAAACGACTGATGGAGAATATGACGATACTCAGGAAACAGAAACTTATATGGACGACGCTTCTGAGGAGATGACGGAAGAAACTATCGAGGAAAGCACTGAAGAGAACACAGAAGAAAATTCTGCGCAATAATCAAACCCGCAATCCGAATAAAAAGCAGCTTGACTGCTTTTTATTCGGGAATTAAGTAAATTACAAAACCCCGGCCCCTTTAATTTCCCAATACGCATTGGCAACCCGGACAGCGAGTTCATTAGCTGTGCAATCAATCGCATAAACACCTGAAGAAACCAAGCGATTGTGTGATTCCTGCCGCTCCTGCACAAAACGTTTGGCACTGGCATAAGTCAATGCATCATCAAAAGTATTGATCGGATTTTCAATCAGTTCATCAAGAATTTTTTCACGAATATTGGCCACCATCACCAGATGACGTTTTTTTAATAAATTAACCGCCATCATTAATTCGCTGTTGTCTTCATCGCGCGAGTTGGTTACCAACACAATTAAAGACCGCTTGGTTTGCAGCATCGATAATTTTTCAGCGGCTTTAATATAATCAGCGGTTGATTGACTGGCATGCAAGTCATAAATTCCGTTTAACAACACTTTTACGCGGTCAATTCCTTTTTGTGGAGGAATCCAGCGCATCCCACTGCCGAAACTGATTAGACTGACGTTATCACCTTGTTTGAGTGCAATATAACTCACCAACAACATAGCATTCAGTGCGTGATCGAAATGGCTCAACTCATCATCTTTTGCGCGCATGCGGCGACCGGAATCAATCATCAGCACAATTTGTTGATCACGCTCATCCTGATATTCACGTGCAATCATTTTTTGTCGCCGCGATGTCGCTTTCCAATCTATTTGCCGCAAACTATCGCCCTGACGATATTCACGCAATTGATGGAATTCCATACCTTCACCGCGACGCGGTTTTTTCTTGATACCCATTTGGCTGGTGTGATTTTCCGTTGCCAGAATCGCATAGTTGGCAATCGCCATAAAATCAGGAAAAACTTTGGCTTCAGATTGTTCACCTACCCAATAACGTATTACCCAAAATCTAAACGGGCTTGGTATTTCAACATGGGTTTGGGTTAATAAGAGCGAACCGCGCATTAACGGGCGTAACCAGTATTCACTTTTGCTGGTTTGATCAGGTGCAAGCTCGATTTCCAGTGGTAAATATTGATAGTTGACGTTGCCGGGAATACCGTCAAACAATTTAACTTGAATTGCACGACGAAAGTTATGGCGTATTTGCAATTTAACACGCGTCCATTTATCCACCGCAAGATTTTGTGTAATTTCACGTGTGATCTCCAATGGCGGTATTTGTCGCGATGCCAAAAAATCCAGCGCAGCCAAAACCAATAAAATAACCAAAGCCCAATGTAATACCGGAAGATCAATTCCCAGCTGAAAATAATGTCGGGTAAATAGATTTAAAAAAATGATAGCTCCCAACAATAACAGACTATAAACAAAACCTGTTGTCGGTGACCATACTCGACGCATATTGGGCCGTGTTATTGACATGCTTCAGTGCCTTGGTGCTGCTACTTGAGACAATATAGTCTGCAGGATTTTCTCGGCAGCCACACCTTCAATTGCCAATTCAGGTGATAACAAAATTCTGTGGCGCAATGCCGGGATAAACATTTTTTTCACATCATCCGGAGTTACAAAACTATTGTTATTGAATAACGCATAAGCGCGTGCAACTGATAAAAGTGCGATGCAAGCACGCGGCCCTGCGCCACGGGTAATTCCTGCCCATGAACGGGTTGAACGAACCAACTTCACAATGTACTGAAGTATTTGCTCATCCACCGTAATTTGTTCGGCGATTTTCTGCAGACTTAATACCTGAGTAGGTTTCAACAAAGTGCGAATATTTTCCAAACCAAATCCACCCTGATTTTGCGAACAAATTTGACGCAGCATAATTTGTTCATTTTCTTCGTTGGGATAATCGATCACCACCTTTAACATGAAACGATCCAATTCAGCTTCCGGTAACGGATAAGTTCCTTCCTGTTCAATCGGGTTTTGTGTCGCCAACACCATAAAAGGTTCACCGGTTTTAAAGGACTCACCTTCAATGGTAATTTGACCTTCCTGCATCACTTCCAATAAAGCCGCTTGCGTTTTTGCAGGTGCACGGTTGATTTCGTCAGCCAATAATAAATTGGTAAATACCGGCCCCCGACGAATTTCAAATTCCTGTTTGGACATATTGAACATGGCATGTCCTGTGACATCACTCGGCATTAAATCCGGGGTGAATTGCACACGCGAAAATTGCCCGCCAAAACATTTCGCCAGGCTGCGTACCAATAATGTTTTTCCCAATCCGGGAACACCTTCAATTAATACGTGCCCACGTGCGATAAGTGTGATCAACACTTGTTCCAACACCTCGTCCTGTCCTATCAATACTTTTTTAATTTCATTAAAAATATGATTGGCAAGTTGACTGGCTTGTTGCAAACGAGTGTCCGTTGTTGATTTTTCATTTTCACCGGTTTCATTGGTCATGGTGTGCACAGACTCCGTGGGGTTAAGTGAATTATTGTCAGTCATATTCGTTTCCTGATGATTTGCAAATGAGCGATTACTCTCGCCAAATCCTGTGGTTCATGTATATCGTCAGCAAATAAAGCGCGTCTGATAACATCCTGCGACAATCCGGTGAGCTCGTGTAAAAAATCCAGTCGCGATTGCCCTGATGAGTCACTTTGATTGCCATGTAATTGATGATGTTTTTCCAATAAATCCAAAATATCTTTACGCAATACAACCAACAGCTGTGGGCTTTGAAATTTTCTCCACAACAAAACACCTGAAGCATATAAATGCTCCGCCAAGCTGCGGCGCGCTATAGTTTGCTGCACAAAAACCGGGCCCAAGGTTTGGCTTTTGTTCCATAACCACAAACACAAAGCCAGTAAGCAGGCCAATAACCCATAAGGTGCCTTTTGCCAGATGATAGCCGAGAGCGATGGCGCGTCCTGATTAATCAAAATCCAAACGCGCCCGTTGCGATTAACTGAATTCCATAAAGCATAAGCATGATCATGACAATCAATACGTTTGTTGGACCAAATATAGGTATCACTTAAAAAAGTAACAGAACCATCCCCCCAATTAAAATACAGCATATGTTCCGAACGTTCCTTGGCCAGCCCTTCATCATCCAGGTCATCGTAATCATAATAAACAAATGCGTCTTCATAGCTGAAATCAAATATCAAGGGTTTATCTTCAGACGCGAAAGTCACCGCTGTGGTTTCTTTTTTCTTGCCACATCGACGCCAATAATCTTCTTTCTGCTTACGTTTTTTATTCTCTGCTTCTATTTGTTCAGGTGTTTTGGTTTTTTCCTTGGTTTTTTCCTTAGCGTCTTCTTTGGCTTGTTTTTGCTGCTCTTGCTGTTTTTTTTGTTTTTCTTCTTCCAATTCTTTATCTTTTTTCTTCAGGTCTTTTGAAATTTCTTCAAAAAAATCACCTTTTTCTTCATAGATTTCAGGTGCAGGTTCGATACTGAAATCATCCAACAGTAAATCATTTTCCTTGGTATGCGATCCAACAAAAGGATTTTGCGAAGAAGCAATCAAGGTTCCGCCTGTTTCAACCCAGTCACGCAGACGATGATAACGATCTTCATTCAGGGTTTTATAGGCGTTGACCAAAATAATAGTGTCATCCTGTTGCAACTCAACATTGCGCCAACTGCCCTTATCCAGCAACTGTTGATTTTTAACAAGACTGACAGGAACACCTTGCTTTTGTAAAAATAATTTCGCTGCAAGAAAATCATTTTGCATAGCCGCTTTGGAAAAGCCATGATCCACTTCTTCTTCGACCCAATAAAACAAACTGGACAACCAATAAACCAAACCGGCGATTAATAACCCAACCACCACACTGACTATCAGCATGCTTTTATGTGCGGGGCTCATATTTTCACCCCGGTTTGATTTAACCAGCATTGATTCCAATTAGAGCAAAGCTGCAATAATTCCTGCTCATCGGGAAATAAGTGACCATAAGCCAAGCGACGCCAGACTGATGTCAATCGCGAAAAATAATCCATACGCGATGTCATATCTTCCTGTAGTTTTATCAGTTTCGGCAAATCGATTTTCATGGCCTGCAAACATTCCATTTCAGTAAAACCATCTTCAATTCCAACACCGGTAAAAATCAAATGTGCAAGACTTGCGCGGTACAGCAATGCCAAAGCCGCCCGCTTGTCACCCGTATTTAATAACGCCATAGCAGCCGCATTGACATCATCTGGCAAGGATTCCTGACGCACGTCCATACCAAATAATGTTACCGGTTTTTCTTTCACGACAGGATTAGCACCCACCCTGACAAATTGTGCAGATAACCAATGACGGTATCGATATATCAACAGTACGATTAATCCAATTACCAATAACCACAGCAATAATTCAAATACTTGCCCCAAGCTTATCGCTTTGTCTTCCGATCCTTCCAACAGTTTCAAAAGCCATTTGATAAATGCCGACTCATCATCTTCGTCAGGATTTTTTAAACGCAAGCGATTAACTTTTTCTTTATTACTGAATTCATCCTGTTGCAATAATTCATTAATCGATTGTTTTGCACTATTGCGATCAAGATCTGTTGGCTCACCCAAAATTTCTGATTCAACAATAGCGTCCGCTTTATAAACGGGATCCTCATTTGCATGGACGGGACGTTGCGCATCAATCAAAAAGAAAACACCCAGCATTAACAGCATCGACAATACAGCCTGTGAAACCTGGCGTTTGCTGACTATGCGTCGAAACGCAATATCCAGATCCCAGGCTTCCAATTTAATACGTCGGTTTAAATAAAGTGAAAAGCCACAGGCCACATAAAAAGGGGCAACCAGCCACATGGCCAGATAACCTATGACGTGCGATACATAATCTGCAACAATTGACTCACTGTCCCAAAAAAAATTAGCCCAATCAATGTTGATTTCTTCGGGGATTAATGCCCAGACAATTCCGATCACGCCCAGCGTAATAAAACATTCCAACAAGAAGCCCAAAAAATGTATCCAACCGGATGGTGTGGAATCTTCGCGATGCAATACCGATAAACGCTCTTGCCTGCGAGCACCACTCAAACCTTCCAATTGCAACACGGGTAAATCCATACTGCGACTGAAACTCAATCGTCGCCAGGTCAAGCTAAGAAAAATTTGTTTAAATGCCAAAGCAGGAAATGTTTTTAGCGTACTGCGCAAGTCAGGCATTTCATTGAACACGGCATGACTTAAAAAATAAAGTAGAGGCCTTTCATAAACAGGTTTGAGCCACCACACAAAAAACATGGCCCAAATCAGAAGGTTTTGTGGAAATAACAAAGACAATAAAAAAAACGGGAAACTGACAATGAACCAGATTTTCATCATAGGCCACCACCAACGACGCGCCATCAGAATACCTAAATCAACTGCTTCCCATGCAGGCCTGGGCCTGATTTCAATAGTGACCTGATCTAAATTCACGCTGATTGATCTCCCTGTTCACCGCGCAAATGGCGACCACTCAACACAAAATAAATAATCACGATAAACCATAAAAATCCGCCCACCAAATATTTTTGCCAGGGATCAAAAATATTATTGGACGACCAAAAGGCTTCAATAAATGCCGCTATCACCAACATCAGAATCACGCCATACATTAATTTAATCGCTACCGCACTGCCACGCTTTAAAGATTCCAGTCGTGTGTAATTTCCCGGCGCCAATAAACTGTATCCCAACTTCAGTCCTGCAGCACCGGCAATCGTAATGGCAGTGAGTTCGAAACTGCCATGTGCAATCACAAAGGTAAAAAATGTTTCAGTAAACCCGGCATTGGTTAAATGACCTGCTACTGCACCAAATAATAATCCGTTGAATACCAGAAAAAATATTGAACCTACGCCTAACATAATGCCCGATGCAAAAGTGCGAAATGAAACGCTGATATTGTTGTAAATATAAAAACCAAACATTTGCATATTGGTGTCTGAATCACGCGCACTGCCTAATACACGATTTGTGGGATCATACATTGCTTCGAACTCACCAACCTGATCCGGTGAGGTCACTGTGTACACCAGATCCGGCTGCCACAAAATTGCCAAAAACAAGACCAATGCCGGCACATAAAGCAAAGCCGTTGCCCACCAGAGATAAACCTGTTGTTGACGAACCAGGCGCGGAAACTCTGCCACAATAAAACGAATTAGCTGATGAATCACCGGTTGCTTGCGACGATAAAGTTGTTGATGCCCGCGCACCACCAGATCCGACAGGGAATCAACCAGATGACTGGAGTAACGTCTGTCTTCTGCCAGTGCGTGCAAATGACACACTTTTCGATAGCGTGCAGCAAAGCTGCTAATTTGACTTGCATTCAAACGACCATTTGGTTTTTCCAATTCTGCAATATCACTTGCCAGGTTTTGCCACAACAGTTGGTAGGTTTGTTCGAATTGTCCTTGCTTCATAAAAACTCCTAATATTTTCCAACCAAAGTATTGGCCATTTGTTTAATGGCGATCACCGGATCTTTCGCAGAAATCACTGGCTGCAAAATAACGGCTAATTCACTTTGACGATCGTTAGATAAAAATTTACTGCGCTCTGCAAAAGCTAACAATGCACGCTGCTCATCTGTTGAAAAATCGCCTGGCACAGGCATTTGCCCTTTGGCTTCAAAACTGGGATCACGCACTGGCGGTATGTCATACACCACTATAGTACCCGCAGCTAAATCGCCAAGGCGTTTGAATTGTTTATTGCAAAGGCTGGCGATGATTCCGGTGAGATAAAACATCGGTAATATATCGACCACACGCAACAAGTTGCGCAAGAGAGACGGCGCGAAAGTGACCGGAGTAGCATCGTCATTAATCACATGAATACCCATACTTTTTTTACCCGGTGTTCGCCCATGTCGGGTCACTTCAAAAAAAACCGGATAAAACCATTCCAGCAAAAAAATGAGTATCAAAATCAGCCCGCCGCTGGAATCAATAAAACGAATAGGAATAGCCAGAATAATGTAGACAATAAAACGAATGAACAAATCAATCAGTTGCGCAAGGCAACGCACAGCAAATCCGGCAGGAGTTAAAGGCAAGGAAGCGCCTTCGGGGGTTTCCAGTGAATGGCGGGTATCAAGTAACAAAATCAAAAGTCCTTAGTCAATCGGCGCTGGTTTTTATTGCATCCAACAACTCGTTGGTTATAACACGCCAACAAAGTAATAATGGCTAGAGCATAGCGGATCAAGTCAAAACTGAACAGCCGTCAAACAGAATTTTTAAGATCACAACTTTTGTGCAGCGAAACAAATTAGATCAAACCACTTCCGTCTTCTTCTCACCACAACGACTGCATTGATACAGAGTAACCAGCTTTCCTTGCTTCACATCGAATTGTTTTGCTTGAACAATTTTCCATTTATGAAAGCCACTACGACAGAGAGTTTTGCCTTTGTGTTTTTCAAAAGGACTTGGTTTCTTGAAAGGAAGTATGTCGCCCATAAGAAATCCGGGGGTTAAGTACGGGGCAAGGTAACGCCGCGTTGTCCTTGATATTTTCCACCACGGTCTTTGTACGATGTATCACAAACTTCATCTGATTCAAAGAACAGCATTTGTGCAACACCCTCATGCGCATAAATTTTTGCAGGTAAAGGTGTAGTATTTGAAAACTCCAGTGTGACATGCCCTTCCCACTCGGGCTCCAGTGGCGTGACATTGACGATAATACCGCAACGTGCGTAAGTCGATTTACCCAGGCAAACCGTCAAAATGCTGCGTGGAATTCGAAAATATTCAACCGTTCTGGCCAGTGCAAATGAATTGGGTGGAATGATGCAAACATCACTTTTGATATCGACAAAACTTTTTTCATCAAAATTTTTGGGATCAACAACAGTTGAATGCACATTGGTAAAAATCTTGAATTCATCTGCACAACGAACATCGTATCCATAACTGGAAGTGCCATAAGAAACAATTTTGTGTCCGACGGCATCATAACGAATCTGATTGGGTTCAAAGGGTTCAATCATGCCGTGTTGTTCTGCCATACGGCGCATCCATTTATCCGATTTGATGCTCATGTGCTTGCCTCTTGAATATAAAAGTCAGTGTGAAAATGCGGCGCGCATGTTACCACGTTCGAAAAATGATAGGGGCAGATCACTCATCACCGACCAAAGTAAAAGGCATGGCGTTGGTGGGTTTTTCTGTAACAACATCACCGGATCTGGCAATCATAGCTGTCAGTATCTGCCGCATATGGTTCAGCACCAGCCACTGTTGATCCAGCCGGGCCAGCTTGTCCATCAACAGAGATTGTGTTGCGACTGTGTTTTGTTCAGGACGCCTGTACAAATCCAACAATTGCCCTGACTCTTCCAAGCTAAAACCAACCGAGCGCGACCTTTGCAAAAAACGTAGCTCATCAACATCCTGCAAGCTGTAATGCCTGTAACGATTTCCGGACGATCTCTCCGGCACAACCAACCCCAACAATTCGTAGTGTCTGATCGCTTTTGTTGTCAGACCTGTGGCCTCTGCTACTTGACCTATATTCATGCCCCCTCCCCCGATTCAACATGCTGTGAGATTGGTGTGAAGAATAAACCTTTCCCTTGGGTTAATGTTGGAATAAATACCTGTCAGTCGTTACGAATCCGAAGATGATAGCGATAACATATTCAAAATTGAGTTAAAAAGTCAGTAAAAATGCCGTCTGAAACATCAAAAAAACCAATTTTAGCGACAGATTATTCGCACACAATAAATATAATGTTAACAAAATCATAAATTTATCCTTTTTTCTTGACTTAACGCTTTAATAATCCAGAATCAGTTGTATTCATTACAATAAATTTCAGGTTCCACCATGGCCTCACGACTCGAATATATCGACTACAACCACAGTGAATGGAAACTCATGTGGGAAGAGCTAGGGAAACAACCCATTAATGAAGGCGACCCACTTTGTATTAATGATGGGCAGTGCTGGGAATACATCAGTTCCAGTGCTGATCATCATTATTTTCGGCACAACAATCACCCTCAAACCAACCGCCCTGAACACATCTATCTGGAGCGCAATACCAGTCGATTCAGTTGGGTTGCCATGTCCGCCTGAAGCCAGTGCTTTCATGACCTGAAGCATCCCGTGGCTCGTGCAAATATGCTAATGTGCCACCCCGATTTGGCACTGCGATCTCTTCCATGAACAGCTTGATAAAATTTGTTGGTATTGGCGGACTGGCAACTGCCCTGCAATACGCTTTAATGATTCTGTTGATTGAGTGGTTGCAACTGCAAGAAGTGTTGGCCTCTGCAAGTGCCTATGCCATATCAGCTGTTTTTAATTATCTGGCTAACTATTACTTCACTTTTGGTAGCAATCAGAATCATCTGCAAACATTTTCAAAATTTGTAGTAGTAGCCGGGCTGGGACTTGGATTAAATACACTTTTATTTTATGCACTATTTAACCTGGGTCTTCACTATTTAATAGCGCAAATTTTCGCAACGCTGGTAACCCTGTGCGTTAACTTTGCTGCCCATAAACTTTGGATTTACCGGAAATAATAATGAATAAACACGCTCAAATTATGTCACTGGCTATAGTTGTACCTTGTTACAACGAAGAAGAGATGCTACCCAAAACATTGTCCACACTGCTGGCATTGCGCGAGACTTTGATTACACAACAAAAAATAAATCCGGCATCACGCATTTATTTGGTTGACGATGGAAGCCGCGATAAAACCTGGACGTTACTTGCACAAGCATCACAAGAAAACCCGGCGATTGTCGCTGTAAAATTATCGCGTAATCGCGGGCACCAAAATGCATTGATGGCCGGATTGATCACCACCACTGAAGATATGATCGTAAGTATTGATGCCGATCTACAGGACGACCCGAATGTCATCGGCAATATGGTTGATGCTTACTATCAAGGGAACGATGTGGTTTATGGCGTAAGATCTGCACGTAAAACTGATAGCTTTTTCAAACGTTTTTCCGCTGAAGGTTATTACCATTTGATGAAAAAAATGGGCGTGGATTTAATTTTTAATCATGCCGATTTTCGTTTGCTGTCGCGCCGTGCATTGGAAAGTTTAAAACTCTATAGCGAATCCAATCTGTTTTTACGTGGTATTGTTCGTGAACTGGGCTATCCATCAGCCATAGTTGAATACGAG
>CBFGPN010000113.1:0-12836 GCA_965650675.1 uncultured Cellvibrio sp. | reverse complement strand
AAATCTGTTGCATGAAGAAAAGGATATTCTGTTTAAAATTAATAATGGCGAAGAAATCAAGCAATTTGTCACAACACGAATGACAAAATCAGGAAAAGCCATTGATGTACTGGTTAATGTATCACCGGTTTTTAATAAAGATGGTGAAGTGGTTTCTGCATCCAAAACCGTAAGGGACATCACAGAAATAAAAACAGCCGAACGCCAGATTATGGAATTGAATTCCACACTTGAAATTCGCGTTGATGAACGCACCAAAGAACTTGAAGAAGCCAGAAGAAATTTACAAACACTGCTGGATGCAGTCCCCAGTGTTATCAGTTATTGGGATTCTAATTTTTCCAATCAATTTGCAAACCATGCACATTTACATCGCTTTGGTTATTCAGTGGATGACATTAAACGCATGACTTTTGCCAATGTAATTGGTGATGAAATGCTGACCTGGTTGCTACCTTATCTTGAATTGGCTTTTGGTGGTTCCCCACAGAAAATGGAATATTCGATAATTAATCATAATCGCGAACATCATTTTTTAATTCAATTACTGCCTGACATAAAAGATAACAAAGTTCAGGGATTTTATTTTATAGAACATGATATTACAGAACAAATTGAAGGCCGTGAAAAACTGGCAAATACTTTGAGAGAACAACAAGCTTTGCATAATACTGTGAATGCACAATTCCTTTATTCAGTAACCAATCCCAATGGAAAAATATTGGAAATTAATGATCAATTCTGTCAGGCAACCGGTTACTCATCTCAAGAGTTAATAGGTCAGGATCATCGTATTATCAACTCAGGTGTACACCCGCGAGAATTTTGGCAGAAAATGTGGATCAGTGTTAAACAAGGCATTACCTGGCGTGCAGAAGTGTGTAATAAAACCAAACAAGGTGAGCTGCGCTGGTTTGACAGCGTAATTGCGCCTATGTTGGATGCCAACGGGAAAGTAGAAAAATTAATAGCTCTGCGTAGTGATATCACGGAACGTAAGCGTACAGAGGAACATCTCAACCGTCTCAATCAATTAATTGAAAATATTTTATCTGCCGCAACTGAAGTATCAATTATTGCAACAGATCTGGAAGGTAATATAAGCCTGTTTAATCGCGGTGCGGAGCGCATGCTGGGTTACAAGGCGACAGAAATTGTCGGTAAAGTAACACCAGCCATTATTCATCTCCCTGAAGAAATTTCTACCCGCAGCCAGGAATTATCTCAGGAGTATGGTATTGCCATTGAAGGTTTTAATGTTTTTACGCACAAAGCAAAATCAGGTCAACCTGAAACCCGTCGCTGGACTTATGTAAATAAAGAAGGAATGCTCATCCAGGTTTCATTAACAGTAACAGGTATGTTTGATGATACAGGTCACCTATTCGGATATTTGGGGATTGCCGTTGATATTACGGATCAGGATAAACTGGAAAATGAGTTGAGAACAGAAAAAGAAAATGCGGATGCCGCCAATACTGCAAAGTCCCAATTTCTGGCCAACATGAGTCATGAAATTCGTACACCCATGAATGCAGTATTAGGCATGTTGCAACTGGTACAACAAACACCGCTAACAGAAAATCAACAGGATTATATTGATAAAGCCAAATCAGCTGCGCAATCCCTATTGGGAATTCTAAATGACATTCTGGATTTTTCCAAAATCGAAGCTGGGAAACTATTGCTGGATCCGCATCCATTTTCAATTGAGGAAATGCTGGAAGATCTGGCTGTCATCATGTCAGTCAATCGACAAAATAAACCGGTCGAATTACTCTTTGATTTACCCTCTGATTTACCTGCCAGGGTAGTGGCCGACAGGTTACGATTACAACAAATTCTGGTGAACCTTACAGGTAATGCGCTGAAATTTACTGAAAATGGTTATGTAAAAGTCAGCATAAAACGTTTGCAACAAACAGCGACAGATTTATCCATCTGCATTGGCGTCATTGACACAGGTATAGGGATTAGTCCTGAGCATCAACAAAAAATATTTGCCGGATTTACCCAGGCAGAAGCCTCTACCACTCGCCGCTTTGGTGGAACAGGGTTGGGTTTGGCTATTTGCAAACGTCTGACAGATATGATGGGGTCAACGCTATTCATGAAAAGTGAACCAGGAAAAGGTAGCCACTTTTGGTTTGATTTAACTTTACCCATTACCAATTCACAAGCTGAAAGTGATACAAAATCGAAGAAAAAAATCGACATCATTTCAAACCTGCTTTTAAAAAATATGGACATATTGGTTGTGGAGGATAATGAAGTTAATCGTCAGGTTGCTTGTGAACTTTTGACTCATGCAGGAGCCCAAATAGATTTGGCAGCAGGTGGTATAGAAGGTGTAATGAAAGTGATGCAAAAAATGGAAAATAATTCAACGCTTTATGATCTGGTCATTATGGATATTCAAATGCCGGATATTGATGGCTTTGAAGCTACGCGACGTATTCGTGCTGATAAAAGATTCAAGGATTTACCGATTCTGGCGATGACCGCCAATGCATCTGAAACAGACAGACAAGCCTGTTTGTCTGCAGGCATGAACGATCACACAGCAAAACCTTTTGACCTGAACAAATTAATCCCGCTTATTTTTCAATTAACCGGCAGAACACCCGATTCCATTTTACCGGATGAAAAACAAAAACCGCTTGATTCAACCGAACTTCTGGAAGATCTCGACAGTTTGTTGAAACGCTACGCAGGAAATTTTGATCTCTTCAAACAATTCCAGAAAAAATTTAAACCCGATGTTGAAAAATTATTAACAGCTTTGAAAAAATCAGTTGATGACAACAATTCCGAAGCCGCAATTTATGCGCTCCATTCCCTCAAAGGTTTGTCTGCAACATTGGGCGCCCCGGCCTTATCTCGTTATGCAAGCGAATTGGAAAAAAATGCCAAGCAACAATTAATCCCACACCCCATAGAAATTGAAAAACTGAATCAGCTGTTAATAGATACCCATATCGCTATGGAAAAGATGGCTAATCCTGAACAACAAGTGATGTCGGTGGAACAAAAACAGGCTCTTCCTGTAGAATCCGGTTTAGCCAATCAATTAACAACTCTTGCCGGATATCTTAAAACATCGAATATGGATGCTGTGCACCTAATGGAAAAAATACAGGATCAATTGCCGGATGGCAGTGCCAAAACCGAGATGATGAACCACATTCATAATCTGGAATTTGCCAAAGCTCATTCCAGTCTCTATAAAATAATGGAGGGCCTGTAAGATGAATCAAATTTTTGAATTATTTAAAACCGACATGCCAAAACCCAAACTACTGATCATTGATGATCAACCTTTGGTAATCCGCGTCCTTTACGAATTATTCAAAATTGATTGTGAAGTATTTATGTCAACCAGTGGCGAGGATGCCCTGAAAAAATGTCAGGAAATAAAACCTGATTTGGTGTTACTCGATATAGTCATGCCGGATATGGATGGCTATGAAGTGTGTAAACGCTTGAAATCCAATGAAGATTTATCCGATATCCCGGTTATTTTTGTGACCTCCAGTGATGACGAGGATGATGAGGTGAAATGTTTTGATGCAGGTGCGGTAGATTTCATCAAAAAACCGGTTAATGCTGTAATAACCCGCTCCAGAGTCAACACACATTTGCGATTGAAGAGACAATCCGATCTTTTTAAATCCATGGCTTTATTTGACGGTTTAACCGGCATAGCCAATCGTCGGCATTTTGAATCATCCATTCATCTTGATTGGCTGCAATGCGCACGTGAACAAACACCTATTTCTTTATTACTGATGGATATCGATCATTTCAAACAATTTAATGATTATTACGGACATCAGGCAGGTGACCAATGTTTACAAAAAGTTGCCAAGTCCTTATCCACTGTTTTAGGTCGCCCTTATGATTTGGTAGCGCGATATGGTGGTGAAGAATTTGCAATGATACTCCCCAAAACCAATTATGAAGGTGCGCAATACATTGCACAAAATTCTATTAAAACCATTCAGAATCTTGCCGTTCCCCACAGCAAATCAAGCACAGGCTTGGTAACCTTTAGTATTGGCATAGCAACCACCATACCGCAATACAAAACCTCACCGGACACATTAATTGCTGAAGCCGATAAAGCCTTGTACAAAGCCAAGGAGAATGGCCGCAATCAAATCATGTCCGTTGAATTTAATTGCATTAGTTGATTTATTTTATCTGACTAAACGTATCGCAGGATTCAATTGATCCTGATTCCATTCCGCGCTTAAACCATTCAACACGTTGTTTGGCACTACCGTGTGTGAATGATTCCGGCCTGACTGTGCCCTGTGCTTTTTTCTGCAGATTATCGTCGCCTATCGCCGATGCTGCGGTTAGTGCCTCCTCCAGATCACCGTCTTCGATCATGCGAAAATTTTTATCGGCATAATGTCCCCAAACACCCGCAAAACAATCCGCTTGTAATTCCTGTTTTACGGATAATCGATTGGCTTCGACTTTACTTAAACGACTTTCTGCTTCGCGAACTTTTTTGGAAATACCCATTAAATTTTGTACGTGGTGCCCTACTTCGTGTGCAATTACATAAGCTTGCGCAAAATCACCGGGTGCGCCCAATTGGGTTTTCATATCTTCATAGAAAGATAAATCGATATAAAGTTTGTTATCGCCAGGGCAATAAAAAGGCCCCATAGCAGACTGTGCAAATCCACAAGCCGAATTAACACTGTTGCGAAATAATACCAATCTGGGTCTTTGATATTGCCCGCCTTTTTGCTGGAAAATTGTTGTCCATACATCTTCTGTATTGGCGAGAATAACAGAAACAAAATCTGCCAGTTCTTTATCTTTTTCACTGAGATTTTGATGCGAGCCGGATTGGGTCATGGGCTGGTTGGCAAACTGCAGCAAATCAACACCCAAAAGTTTGGCACCACCGATAATAACAATACCTATCACCAATATTCGTCGGCCCAGTTTTGTTTGCAATAAAAATGGTAAAAAGCGAAATACCAAACCGATTAAACCCATGCCTCCGCCGGCAGACATGGGTGAATTGCGTAAATCATCAACATTGTCGCTACGACGACCACCTTTCCAATCCATTCCCATTACCTCACTCGGGTTTTAATTTTTGCCATATTACGATAATTGATCGGACACAAACAAATTGAAAATTCTGTAATTGTTTAGGTGAATATCGACAGGTACACTACCACCATCTAATCATCCTACTGTTATTGGAGTTGTTTATGCGTGTGAGCCCTTTCGCCGGAAAACTCTTGGCATCTGATCAATTGGTCAACATAGAAAATCTGCTCAAAGCCTATTATGACAACAAACCCGATGCCAATATTGCCGAACAGAAAGTCACCTTCGGAACATCCGGTCATAGAGGGAATTCTTTTAAATCAAGCTTTAATGAAAACCATGTGCTGGCTATTAGCCAGGCCATTTGTGATTATCGTCACCATGCCGGTATCACAGGCCCGCTGTATTTTGGTATCGATACTCACGCACTTTCCGAACCTGCACAAAAATCCGCTGTTGAAGTTTTTGCCGCCAATAAAATTGAATTATTTTTAGCCGCCAATAACGAATTTACACCAACACCGGCTATCTCCCATGCCATTTTATGTTACAACGCAGGTCGCACTTCCGGTTTCGCTGATGGTGTTGTAGTGACACCTTCACATAACCCACCGGATAACGGTGGCTACAAATATAATCCACCTAATGGCGGCCCTGCAGATAGTGATATCACCAACTGGATTCAACAACGAGCCAACGAGATTTTATTAAATAATTTACGTGATATTAAACGTCTGACTTATGAACAAGCAATTAAACAACCCAACATTCATTTTCATAATTACATCGAACATTATGTTGCTGATTTAATCAATGTAGTTGATCTTCAAAAAATCCGTGATGCTAAAGTTAAAGTCGGTGTTGACCCATTAGGTGGTGCCGGTTTGAATTATTGGTATGCAATTGCAGAAAAATATCAATTGGATTTAAAAATTGTAAACCCAAAAATTGATCCACAATTTGCATTTATGACCGCCGACTGGGATGGAAAAATTCGCATGGATCCATCGTCAGCCTACACCATGCAACCTTTACTCACACGCCGCAACGAATTTGAAATAGCCTGCGCCTGCGATGCTGATCATGATCGCCATGGCATAGTCACACCCAGCGTAGGTTTGTTATCACCTAACTCATATCTCGCGGTGATGATTAATTATTTATATCAACATCGCCCGGAATGGCAAAGCGATATCGCAATAGGAAAAACATTGGTTAGCAGTGCTTTGATTGATCGCGTTGCCAAAAAATTAAATAAAAAATTATTGGAAGTGCCGGTTGGGTTTAAATGGTTTGCTCCTGGTTTATTTGATGGCAGCCTTGGTTTCGGTGGTGAAGAAAGTGCAGGCGCTTCTTTTTTGCGTCGCAATGGAAAAGTATGGTCAACCGATAAAGACGGCATCATTCCATGTCTATTAGCCGCTGAAATAAAAGCCACCACTAAAAAAGACCCCGGTGAACTTTATCAACAACTCACCACAGAATTCGGCAAACCCACCGAAACCCGAATCGATGCACCTGCCAACAGCGCGCAGAAAAAAGCACTCAGTCAATTATCTGCAGAGCAAATAACATCAACACAACTAGCCGGTGAAAAAATTACCACTATTCTCACCAAAGCCCCTGGCAACAATGCCTCAATCGGTGGCATAAAAGTCACCACCGAAAACGGCTGGTTCGCCGCAAGACCATCAGGTACTGAAGATATTTATAAAATTTATGCAGAAAGTTTTAAAGGCGATGAACACTTACAAGCTTTACTTTCTGAAGCGCAAGTGATTGTGGATAAGGCAATTGGGTGAGTTTAAATAGCTTATCCATGGAACCTGCTTACAACAAAATCGGTAAAGGATACGACACAACTCGCCGTGCCGACCTGGAAATCCTGCAAAATTTTTTAACCTTATTAAATGTCAAGGAGGATGGATGTTATCTGGATATAGCCTGTGGAACAGGAAATTACACCGTAGAACTGGCCAAACACGGAGGAAGCTGGTTTGCGTTTGACCAATCAGCATTAATGCTTAACGAAGCGTGTAGTAAAAGCTCATGTATTCATTGGTCAATCATGGATGTTGAACAAACTTCTTATGAAGACAACAAATTTAATTCCGCAATTTGTTCGTTGGCAATACATCACTTCAACGATTTGAATCTTGCGTTTAATGAAATATCCAGAATATTAATGTGTTCAGGCCGATTTGTTATTTTCACATCAACTCCCGAACAAATGCAGGGATATTGGTTAAATCACTACTTTCCAATCATGATGCAAGCATCGATTAAAAAAATGCCAGTTTTGGAAAAAATTAAATCTGCACTTCATAATGCAGGCTTTAACATATCTGAAACAAGAAAGTTTAATGTTACCAACTCACTAACTGATTTATTTCTTTATAGTGGAAAACAAAGACCAGAAATTTACTTATCAGAATCAATAAGATCTGGTATTTCATCATTTCATAACTTATGCACTGAAGATGAATTGAAATCAGGGCTATCAAATCTTGAATCTGATTTAAAAACAGGAAAAATTTACGAAGTAATTGCAAACCACCATAATGAAAATGGTGACTATTGTTTTATAGCAGCAACAAAAAGCAGTCATTAAAATAATAGCGGCAATAGCAAGTCAGATTTTGGAGTCCGTGTCGAGCTTGAATCTGGATCAGCTTGTTTCGCTAAGCCCGGTTGTGAATACCGACTTTGTCGCGGTAACGGTTCATGCGTTTGAATAGGTGTACGCTAGAACTTATACAAAGCAAAAAAATGCATAAATATTTTCAGTGAGAGATCCAAATCAAATTTGGCTTCGTACCCGCAAGTGGAAATATCAATTGGTCTATTTTGGGGATTTTTGTGGCAAATTATTTGATTGCAGGTGGTACTAAAGGCATAGGCCGTTCTTTAGTTGAACAATTATTAAAAGCTGACCATCAGGTGTTTGTTCTCGCCAGAAATTCCGTAGACATACCGGGATGTCATTTTTTTGAGGCCGATTTTACGGACGATATTTCAAGTATATTTAACCAGTTACCTGACACTCTTAATGGAATGGTTTACTGCCCCGGCAGCATCACCTTGAAACCTTTTAACCGTTTATCCCTCGATGATTTTTTACAGGATTTCCAAATCAATCTCCTGGGCGCCGTTCGCTGCTTGCAAGCCTCACAAAGCCGTTTGAAAAAATCCTCCAATGCCTCTGTCGTTCTATTCAGCAGCGTCGCAGCTCAAACCGGCATGCCTTACCACGCAAGTATCGGCGCCAGCAAAGCCGCAATAGAAGGTCTAACCAAAAACCTCGCCGCCGAATGGTCACCCCAGATCCGCGTAAACGCCATAGCCCCATCACTCACTCAAACCTCGCTCGCCGAAAAGCTCACCAATACTGCCGAAAAAATTGAAACCGCCGCACAAAAACACCCATTAAAACGAATTGGACAACCTGAGGAAATTGCATCTCTCGCCTATTTTTTACTATCCCCGGCATCAAGCTGGATGACGGGGCAGGTTTTGCATTTGGATGGGGGGATTAGTGGAGTGAGATGATTAGTTTATTCCCTTGCAATAATTTACTTGATAAAAATAGCACTCACTCTTCACCCAAAACCTTGTAAGCTGCCATACGCCTCCACACAGAAGTGAATATCCATGAAAATATTACCCAAAATTGGTGTTGATAAAATTCAACTCGGAATGAATAAAAACCAGGTGCAGAAAATTTTAGGCAAACCGGATCATTTGGAAAAAGATTCAGATGAAGAACGCTGGGAATTTGATGCTGGAATTGAATTGGCGTTTGGTAAAGAAGATTTATACCTATTGGGTTCTATTACTGTTTTTGATGAGTCGGCAACGCTGGATTCGCGATCTATCATCGGCATGAACGAAGAGAATTTTCTTACATTATTCCCACATTTTCTACTGGACGAAGATTTTCAGGAAAATGGAAAAAGTTATGACTCGGAGCAATATCAAATATTGGCTTGGGTGCATGAAGGTATAGTAGCTAATATCACTGTATTTCCTGAATATGAAAGCACAGGTCAAATTCCTATTTGGCCAAAATCAAAAGCTTCTTGGTAAAATGCCTTAAGATATATAATTGCCCTTCATTATTTTTGGATAATGTCGAAATCCTGCTGTATCAACCGACTATTCGAACCATTCACTCGCTTTCAGGATCTCCCATGTCGCAACCTACTCCCAGTTACAGCATTTCAACCACAGAATTTATTATTTTAATTGCCTTTCTGATGTCTGTTATCGCCATATCAATTGATGCCTTGCTGCCTGCTTTGGGAGTGATACGCAAGGATCTGGCTATTGAGCAAGCCAATCAAGCCCAATTATTAATTAGTGCTATTTTTCTCGGCATGGCGATAGGCCAATTAATTTCAGGCCCATTGTCAGATGCTACCGGACGCAAGAAAATCCTCTATATAGGTATCAGTTTATTTTTGATTGGCAGTGTAATTTGTTTTTTGGCCGAAGACCTCAACACTATTTTAATCGGACGTTTTATTCAGGGACTTGGCGTTTCAGGACCTTATGTATCCGCTATGTCGATCGTTCGCGACCAGTATTCCGGCAGCCAAATGGCAAAAATAATGTCGATAGTGATGTTGATTTTTATGGGGGTACCTGCAATAGCTCCCTCTCTTGGACAAGGCATTTTATTAATTGCCGATTGGCGAAGCATTTTTATTTTTTATATAGTTTATGCAATCATCATCTGTACCTGGATTTTTTTCAGATTGGAAGAGAGTTTACCGAAAGAAAAACGTATTGCCTTTTCTGTTACCAGTTTTGCAGCAGGCTTTAAGGAAGTGTTGACGAATCGTGTCACACTGGGCTATACCCTGAGTATGGGATTATTTTTTGGCAGTATGATTGGCTATTTGAATTCATCTCAACAAATCTTTCAGGTACAGTTTAATACGGGAAAAATGTTCACTGTTTATTTTGGATTGCTGGCTCTGGCATTTGGCGCTTCTTCTTTGGCCAACTCTTTTGTTGTAGTAAAACTGGGCATGCAAAGAATTTGTAATACTGCCGTTAAAATGATGATCGCCGCTTCAGCTGTATTTTTATTACTGCATAATTTCCTTGTAATTGAATTATGGATGTTTTTAATTTTCGCCGGATTAATATTTTTCTGCTTCGGATTCATTTTCGGCAACATCAACGCTATTGCAATGGAACCCATGGGCCACGTAGCAGGAATTGCATCTGCCATTATTGGCTCGGTATCTTCAATTATTGCCCTGGTAATCGGCACCACCATAGGCCAAGCTTATGACAACACTTTGATTCCTGTTACCTGGGGATTTTTAATTTTGTCCAGCCTTGCTTACGTCATAATGCAACTGAGCAACAATAAAACGCCTGTTATTAATCAGGAAGAAGCGGCGTCTTGATTAGTGTTAATCGGATACACATGAAGAGGCTCGAAATGCATTCTGATATTGAAAAGTACAATGACAATCAAGCGCCTGAAGATAAGGAAATCTGTAAAATATTGGCGCAAGAAATTGACAACAATCTTCTCCAAGCCGAAAGCAAGATATGGCACGCCCACCCGGTCTGGTTTTTAGACGGCAACCCAATTGTTGGATACAGCAAACTAAAACAATCTGTCCGACTACTTTTCTGGAGCGGCCAATCTTTTGAAGAAGAAGGCTTACAAAACGAAGGCAGCTTCAAAGCTGCTGAAGTCAGATATACTTCTGCCGCACAAATAAACACAAAAGATTTAATACGCTGGCTAAAAAAATCACAGCAGATCCAATGGGATTATAAAAATATTGTGCGCCGCAAGGGGCAGCTGGAGAGACTGAGGTGAGAAAAAATTACGTTCTTATAGATTACGAAAACGTGCAGCCAGACTATATGGCTGCATTAAATACCGAACATTTTCATGTTTTGGTGTTTGTTGGTGCAAACCAAACAAAAGTGACGTATGAAGTTGCTTCTGTATTACAGGAAATGGGAGACCGTGCTGAATATATTAAAATATCAAGTAACGGCAGTAATGCATTGGATTTCCACATAGCCTATTACATAGGAAAAATTGCAGCCATTGAACCAGATGCCTACTTCCATATAATTTCGAAAGATTCAGGTTTTGACCCTTTGATTCAGCATTTAAAAAGCAAAAAAATCTTTGCTTCTCGGGCAAAATCCGTTGCCGAAATCCCTTTAGTTAAAATCTCTAATTCCAAATTACCATCAGAAAAAGCTGCCGCTGTGATTGCAAATATAAAACAGCGAGGAGCATCAAAACCGAGAACATTAAAAACTCTTGGCAGCACCATAAATTCACTGTTTCAAAAATCATTAACTGAGCAAGAAATTGCTGCTGTAGTTGAAGAAATGAAGTCGCAGAAATTTATTTCTATAAATGATACAAAAGTTGTTTACATTTAATAAATTATAGCCATCTTAACTTCTATGCCTGCAAAAAACGCTCTTTCTTGCAGATCTCTCCCGAATATAATCGCCATCTTCAGCTAGAGCGTCCCTTTCATTACCACCTACTGCCTAACAGTGACACTGAGGGTAGCATTTCAGTTAGGAACACCAAGCCTGAAAATTTCATAATGAAATATTGTTTTGCAGTGAAAAAATTACAAAGAAATTGTGATTTATTTACTGATTGATTAAATTTTACCATTCAAATCATTGGCGCAAATTTTATCATTTTAGATCCATTCAATAAAACCTGCGTCTGATTGCCTATACATAATACTGATATTGCTTCCGCAACTGAACATCGCTATTCTCTATTTTTCTAAATTTATGTATTCGCAAACAGTTAGCTGAAAATTTAGAGCATAAAAATATATTCAGGAGGCAACATGAAGTTTTTCAGATTAGACGATGCAAGAACCATGTATGGCATGGTAAATACTATAAATTTCAGTAGCGACAATAAGTATACTGTTCAAAATAATTCATGTAGATTTTGTGGTCAGCCAGCAGCAATGCACATTCTCCATTCAACATTAAATGATTCTGATTCTGACAATGGAACATTTCAACTAGCAAATAAATTGTTACAAAAGCTAAAAGAACTTGTAGCAACAAGTAAATTAAATTCAGCGTTTAAGTCGCCGAAGGAGAAAATGATTGGCGTTCTTAAATGCAGCGCATCTCAAAATATATACGCCGGTCATTCAGGTCAATTTTCAAATGACCCTATATTCGCTCAAGCTTGTAATACACTCAACATGATTTATTCACCAGCAGTGACAAGAGGACAAATATTTAATAGGAATGGATCATTAGTAAACGATACAGAAATTCAAAACTTTGATTACCAATGTGCGGCTCCAAGAATAATTCAACATGCAATTAGTGATAGAGCATTTCCCTTGGAAATGACCGAAATGTGTTACGGTGGAAAAACCGAAGGCCGGGTTGCTGGTAGCTGTAACCGATGCAGAAAGACCATTCCAGCCATGCTTTGCCCGACTTCTCCAGATTACGATAGATTAAGAAAAGTGAGAATTTCTTAATCACCCTATGTGATTAAGAAATTAAATCCAAGCTGGCAATAATCAACGAACTGATGGCTTGGGTTTTGGTTTGGATTTATTGGCTGCGGGTTTGGCAGAAAAAGATTTTGGTGGTTTTTGTTCGGATGTTTTTGTATTGCGTTGGCTGTTGGTTTTTGAAGTTTGTGGCTTATTGGGATTTTGTGATTTACCTGAGCTTTGCGATTTACTTGCACCTTGAGAGTTGCCTGCAGTTTT
>CBFGPN010000112.1:0-12973 GCA_965650675.1 uncultured Cellvibrio sp. | reverse complement strand
TTCAATCCACACTATTTACAACAAGAATTTAATATTCCATCAAACGCCAAAACCATTTTCTATTCTGGCCACATGGAAAAGCGCAAAGGTGTGCAGGTTATTATCGAGAGCGCCATCGAATTAGTTGACCGCCGCCAACAGGATGATGTCTATTTTATTATTTGCGGCAACAGACCAAATGAAGAACAACCATTTTTACAAACACTTGAAAAATTCAAAGCCAGATATCGAGTGATTTTTGGAGGCTATAGATCAGATCTCCCCTACATCATGCCAAATTGCACACTCGGTGTGGTTGCTTCAACAGGGTGGGATTCTTTTCCCATGTCCACGTTGGAAATGGCCGGTTCAGGCTTGCCAATTGTAGTGTCTCGATTGCAGGGGCTGGTTGAAACACTGGAGGAGGGTGTTACAGGCTATACCTTTGAACCAGGCAATGCTCTGGACCTTGCCGATAAAATTCAAGCTCTACTGGATAATGAAGCTCTTCGCCAACAGTTCTCAGTCAACTCAAGAAAAAGAATTATTCACGGATATACCCGGGAACACCAGATCAATCGACTATCTGCCCAGTTGAAATCCACCTGGTTTAAACAACTCTAAAGACATTTTACTTGCGGAATTTTTGAAAATGTATGTATTGCAGATCATCAAAGACATTTACTCAATTTTAAATAGAGAGCAGAAAGGACGACTATTCCTTATGCAAATATTCTTTGCATTTTCTGCAATCATTCAGGTTGTTGGAGTCGCCAGTATTGCTCCATTGATCGCATTGATTTCCAATCCAGAATCAATACAAACCAATTATTTCTTTTCAGCACTTTACCAATTTGGCGGATTTGAAGACACAACAGAATTCACCATCGCATTTGCGGTACTCTCAATCGCCATGGTCATCATTTCAAACATTGTAAATGCATTGACTCTTTGGATGCAGTTAAAGTTTTCAATCTATTTGGGCAGCGGAATTCAACAAAAGTTATTTTCATGCTTTATCAATAGAGAGTTTATTTTTCACAAAACCATCAATTACAATCAACTGATTGCTTTGATTTCAACTGACACGCCGCGCTTTATTTATATGGTACTACAACCATACTTGCTGCTTTGCAGCCAGGCGTTTGTCGCCTCTGTTATTTTAATAGGGCTAATTGCACTGGATCCAATCATAGCTTTCGGATCAGCACTCATTATTGGCTTGGCATATATAATAACTTACTGGTTTGTCAAAAAATCACTTAAAAAAAATGGTGACATTATTCAAGCCAGAAACACCATGATCCAGTCATTACTTTCAGAATGTTTTATTGGAATTAAAGATATAAAGCTCAACGCAATTGAAAATCTCTACACACAGAAATACAAAAACCTAATTTCATCCGGTTTAAACGCAAGTGCATATCTATCATTAGCTGCGGAAATACCTCGCTATGCAGTAGAGACTATTTCGTTCTGTGCAATTTTGTTGTTCGCTATACTGTTACTTTCAAGTAAAACTGACGTAACCAGCATTGTATCAATACTCAGTATTTATGCTCTGGCCGGTTATCGATTGCTACCTACCATGCAACAACTTTATAAATCAGTATCCCAAATAAGTGCAAATGGAAATGTAGTCGTGGCATTGGAATACAACTTAAACATGCCATACAAACCACGCATGAACACAGACGCTCCGCCACTATCGAGTGTATCAACCATTGAAGTTGAGGATATTTCGTATCAGTACCCGAATTCAGATAAATTCGCACTTGAAAATATCTCGGTCTGTTTTAAAACAGGAAATTTAAACACGATTGCCGGACCATCCGGTTCTGGAAAATCAACACTTGCCGATATTCTTCTTGGCTTGCTTGAGCCCAAAACCGGCACACTGAAATTGGACGATAAACCAGTAAAAGATAGCCTTCTGGTTTCTTATCAAAAAACATTAGGTTATGTACCCCAACATATTTTTATTCTTGACGATGATGTTGTATCGAATGTTGCGTTCGGTTCAGATAAATCAAATATTGATATTGATCGTGTCATGACGTCATTAAAAATGGCAAATGCACTCGAGTTTGTTGAAAAACTTCCAAAGGGCATTTATACCGGATTGGGACAAGACGGCAAACTACTGAGCGGAGGCCAAAGACAACGTATCGGAATAGCTCGGGCTCTTTACAGGAATAATAAGATATTAATTCTTGATGAGCCCACCAGTGCACTTGATATTGAATCTGAACACGATCTCATGATGCTGTTGAACAATTTGAAAAACGATGTTCTCTTGATTGTCATATCTCATCGTCCAGCCGCCATTAAATTATCCGACACCATCACGGTTATCGCTGATGGGAAATTGGTTGCGCATGGTAGCTACGATCAACTCTACTCAAACAATCAATATTTTAGACATATGATAACCAAAGGATTTATGGATTAGACACCTGAAGCTTATTAAAGAAGTTAATTATGCAAACTAACAATCCGTTTTATCAAAACAACTTTAATCTTATTAGATTGTTCGCTTCGCTGCAGGTAGCACATTACCATTTGGTTTCTATTTTTCAGCTGGATATTACTGACGCACATCGTCTTGGTGTTAAATTTCTGGGGTTTTTCCCTGGAGTGCCAATTTTCTTTTTTATCAGCGGCTTTCTGATAAGTAAATCCTGGGAGTCAAGCAATACATGGAGGGATTATGCTATTAAACGTATAGCCCGTATTGAGCCCGCATTAATTGTCAGCATCATATTCGCCCTGCTGTTAACTTATATGAGCGGCTACCTGTCAAACGTCCACTACAATTTTCTTGATATAGTTGCTGTATTCCTGGCGAAGACAACTCTGCTGCAGTTTTACAACCCGGACTTTTTGCGGGGATACGGAGATGGGGTACTAAATGGGAGCATTTGGACTATTTGTGTTGAAATCCAGTTCTACATACTCCTACCACTTTGCTACCTATTAATATTTAAAAACAATCGTGTCTCTACAGTTGTTCTATTTTTCACATTCATACTAATTAGCCTGATCGTCACAACCATTCAAGCTGACAGCCCACAAGCAATTACGAGTAAATTATTATCGGTTTCCTTCCTGCCCTGGTATTACATGTTCTTGTTAGGTGTTGTTTTTCAAAAATATTTTTTTATTTTCCACAGGCTTTTAAATGGTAAGTTTTTTATGCTTCTTCCCATTTATTTGATCGCTTGTTTCGCCGGGTTAAAGCTTGATCTTGATTTTGGCAATGCATTTAATCCAATTTTATTTTTACTTCTGGCAGCTCTTATATTCTCCGCAGCTTATTCTTATACTAAAACTGCTGATACTTTATTACGAGGCACAGATATTTCCTACGGAGTGTACCTGTACCACATGCCGGTAATTAATTATTTTATATTTTCAGGTTTCAGCAACTCATATGCTTCAGCTTCTTTCATCGTATTCCTGATCATTTCAGTTAGCTTAATGTCCTGGTTTATAATTGAGAAACCATCACTCAACTATTCAAAAATATTGTCCAATAAACTCAGTTACAACAGAGGGGATGCCAGGTGAAGTACTCACTATTATCTTTTATTAATGATGCCTGGTATTTTCACATACGCAGACCAACGGGGTATGCACTGTATTTATTTGCTGCGATACTCAATAGAGTTGGTGCGAAACAAAAATCTCTTAAATTGTGTATGCGTTCCGCACGCTATGCCAACAGCGCTGCAACCAACAAATTATTAAAGTCTTTGCTACGCGATACTGTCATCAATAAAAATCTGGTTAGTTCTGGTGTTGACATTCGACACGCATCGCAAAGATCAATTGTTGTACGATGGCCCACTATTGAAAATAACATCTGCGTATCAAAAGGAATTGTAATTGTTACATTTACCAGGACTTTTTCATTTTTTATTAGGGATATTAATACAGACTTGTTTAACCAATATTTTTATCTGGTTCTCGAGCCAAGTTGGTCCGGTTACGCCGATCCAGACATAATGGGTCTCTTCAATAAAAATAATCCACCTATTATTCAATCTTCAGAAATAGAAGACAGGATTTTACTGAATTCATTTCAGGAATATTGTATTCCAGTCAGCTTCGGTGCCAGTGATTGGGTCGATTACAACCTGTTTAGACCTACCAACCCGGTGAAAATTTACGACTCAATTTACATTGCCAATACTAATCCAATAAAAAGAATTCAACGATACATCAAAGCAGTAAGGTGGATAGTGAACAATCGCGATCCGCAGTACAAAGCTTGTTTGGTATGCGCTTCATGGGGCGGGGCAGAATCGCTCATTTCAGGTTTTGTTAAACAATACAAGCTTGAAAATAACCTTACACTCAAGTTTTCATTAAGTCGTGAGCAAGTCATAGAGTTTTTGAATGCCAGCAAAGTCAATGTTTTGCTGTCACTAAAGGAAGGAAGTAATAGAAGCCTGTTCGAAGCTCTCTTTTGTAATACGCCCGTTATACTTGCTTACGAAAACGTCGGCGTAAACAAATCCTACATCAACGAAAACACAGGTCTGCTACTTGATGACGGTGCTCTTGAAGAAGGACTGATCTGGATCAAACAAAATTATGACAAATTTAATACCAGACAATGGGCTCTGGACAATATTTCACCTGTCGCAACTACACAAAAGTTAGCTGCACTCTTAAAGGCTCGATTTAACGAGAGCGCTAATGACATTCTGATTAAAACAAACAATCCGGAAGTATCCTATCTGGAATACCCAGCTGTCGCTCACGACAGATTCACTCAGGAAGTTTTGCAACTATTTGTGTCAGAGTCTTCGATTTCAGAAACAGAGATCAATAATCGGTTATGTGAAATCAAAACCCTATTCAACCAAGAAATAAACAACTCAAATAGCCAATAATGCGATAAGAATTAATGTCTACCTTTTCTCACTTCAGATCAGTAATTGTGAAAATATTGAACAGGTAAGCTAGGCTAAACTTCAGGTGTTAATGATATAGATTTGAGGTATGTAATATGTCTAGTTGGATTAAAACCCTTTGTCTGTTGCTGTTAAGCTGGTCATCGTTTTCTGTGGGGGCAGAGTATTGGGTTTCAAAATCAGGTGCCGACACCAACCCTTGCTCAAGCACCCAAACTTGTTTGACCATTCAAAAGGGTATCAGCTTGTTAAATCCAGGCGATGTTCTTTACATTAAATCAGGAACTTACGCAGAGAACTCCGGGAACAGCAGTTACACCACAAAATGCGGATGGTTTGAACCACTTGTCGCCAGTCTTTGCATTCCACGTTCTGGCACACAAACTAACAGAATTGTCATTTCAGCAGCACCCAACGAGGAAGGCAAAGTCATAGTAGACAGTCAAGGCACCCGAGCCGGACTTCAATTAAATTCAAACGACTACATTACCATCAGGGGGCTGGTGTTCAGGAATAACTACTCCGTTGGTATAGCAAACTGGGGACAAGTGCAAAATGAAGTCGCCGATATTCCTGCGTTGAGCGAAGGTGTAATAGTTGAAGGAAATCAGTTTTTTAATACCTGGGGACCGGAAGGAGACAATGTGTCTTCGATCGCAATGTGGGGATCCAAAGATTGGATAGTACGTGATAATTATATTGACGGTGTAGATGCGGGTGGATCCACAGTGGCATCCGGCATTCAATCATATGGTGTCATCAATGCACTTGTGGAGCATAACACCATCACAAATGTTGGATTTGGTGTGTTTTGGAAAGATCACTATGTGAAGAACGCCAGCACACGCGAACTGTGGCAAGAATCAGAAATACGCTACAACAAAATTACTGCAACCAGTGCCGGCATCAGAATCAGCATCAGAGGCCAGGGTACCGTTGAAGCAGGCCATAGCTATATTCATCACAATATTATTAATGGCTTGGCAAGCGAAGGTGTGGGAATCCTGAGTGCTATGGCCGGGGCAAGTGGACCAAGTGGCAACCTTATCGTCAACAATAATCTGATCGACGGTGGCGGAAATTCTGGAACCATCGGCGTCTCAGTAGATGCACATAGAACACTTTCGATGAGTGGAAACATTTTCACTCGAGTTAATTTGGGATTGGAATTGGTTCGTTACGGTGATACCAATTTGGTAAAACTTATTGCATCTGATTACAATATTTATGATTCATCTTTCCAGAATATTGTAGATAGATATTCAAGTTCTTCTGGCAGCTTTTCATCACTGAATACGTGGAAAGCTGTAGGTTCCAATACATATAAAACCGTTAGTGTTGCCAATCCTGATTCACATAGTACTACCGCTTCATCTGGCAGTTTATTCTCAGAATTGAATACCTATAAGTATGTTGGGAACACCACTTCAATTAAATTGGCTTCCGGTATGAATGTGGGGCCCTATGAAACAGGTCAGGAAGTTATTGGTATTACTCTCGGAAGTCCGCCATTACATCCACAAAATGTCACAATAAAGTAGATAGTTGATTGAGCAAATCTACTTTTCGGCGCTGGTCGCGCGCTCTGTAAACTGCCAGCGCCTGAATAACCTTATTGCGATAAGCTTTTGTATTTTCTACAGCATCTTTTATTTTTATTGCAATATCTTCTGCTGTATTGTCTGTAAAAAGGGCAGCTTCATTAAAGTAATTTAATGAAGCTTTGTTATTCGATAACAACATCGGTGCGCCGACAGCAAGACTCTCATAAGCTCCACAAACCAAACAGTCATCTCTCGTGGTGAGATCTATATTCAACAACGCGCACCGTAAAAGTTGCCAATAATGCTCTTCATCCACGAAACCTAAAAATTCTACGCCCTTTGAAACATAGTAGCTCTCGGTAAAATCGAGCTTTTCGGCTTTTTTTCTTCCGGTTATGAATAATTTAATTCCATCACCAAAAGATGAAGATTTAACAAACCCTGCAATCACATCATTGATGGGTTCATCACTAGCCCAACTGCTTATAAATAAAATATATTGTTGGTGCTCATATATATTTGAAGGAGCAGATTCATCTTCTGGAATTGGATCTGGCATTACAAAACCTTCTCCTCCCATCTCCACCACACTCTTCAACAAATTCTCATTTGAGACCAAAATAAGATCAACATTTCTGGCAACAAAAGAATTGAGTCTATAGATTTTCGTTTTTGCGAGAGCAATATTGTGAAAGTCTCCAACTAATATACAATTACCTAACAGCTTACGATAGAAAACACACAAGCAGGCCAACGCAATAGATGGATTCTGAAAAAAAATCACTTTGGGTCTGGTTGAAATTAAAAATTTGAGCGTTTTAATCGACAAAACCAGGTAACGAAACAATCGACTCCGCCTGGAAATAAATTCCATGTATTTTACGGAGAGCAATGCCGCCATTGATTTATTTCTTGTTTGATGTTCCCAGGTGAGCCATACAGCAATCTTCGATAATTCGAGCACACGTCACTCCTTCGCCAAATGTAATTGCAATCGTTGAATGCCTTCGCTAATCACTTTTAGCGATGTCTGCGCATACTGATCATTTGCTGAATAAGGATCATGTATATAAATCCGGGTAGGAGATAAATACCAACCCAACAAAATAATATTCACTTTACCAAGATGTGATTCGAGTTGCTCTACATGATCAGGTTCCATACATACGTAAAGATCACCTGGTTTGGCAGAAAAATCGCTAATCGCGGTAGTTTTATGAAAATCCAAATTCACATTCATTACAGAGGCATACATTTTGATTCGATCATTCGCATTTCCTCCTGTTACAGTATCCAAACCCAATGATGTTGTCGGAATATCATTGCTCTGTTTAAACAACCATTCAGCAAAAGCACTTCGGCAAATATTGCCTTTGCAAACAAATACCACTCTTTGCACTCCATCAGGGACATCACGATAACGTGAATATTGTCCGAACATAACACTTCGAATCCAATAGACAAGATACCGGACAAAAGCTTTCTTTCCTCCATACGAATTATGTAACTTATCTAAAAAAGTCATTTCGATTCCAACTTATAAAGAGTGAAATATTGATCAATAGTAAAACCAAAACTCCATTTGCTACGTGCTTCCATTACGGCTGCTTGTGAGAGAGATCGACGCAGAACTGGATCAGCAATCAGTAAAAGGATTTTATTTACTATATCTTCCTTATTTTCGTTTTCAGCTAATAATGCCGAATTATTACTGACCACATGCTCTACCCCACACTTGGTAGTTACAATTGGCAACCCCACAGCCATTGCTTGAGTTAATGCCAATGGATGTCCCTCAGAACTGGAGGTCAATAAAAAAATGTTTAAAGATGACAAATATTCGGGCACAGAATTTATAAACCCATGCCATACAACTCTCGATTCCAGACCCAACTCAGCCACAAGTTGTTTACACTCTTTCGCTAATTGGTTGGTATCATCACCGGCAATATGCAAAACACAATTCTGCTGTTTCAGATTGACCAAATCACTCAAAACGTTTATTGCCAAAGGATAATTTTTTGCTCTTCTAACATTTCCGAGACAACCAATATGAAACTGTTCCGATTCCACTGATTGAGCCATAGGCGGAAACTTGTCCGTATCCACACCATTGGGAATTACCATTAACTGATTTGATTTCAGGTAGCTAATCTCGCTCAAGCGCTGAAACAACTGCTCAGTTACGGCCACTACTTTTTTGGAACCGAAACGAATCGATAGAAATTTGACAAGTGCAAATCTTTCATTTTTCGAAATATCAACAAACCCATGAAAAGTCGATATAACCGGGGTTCGTGTTATCCATCCTGCCAAGCTTGCATAAACACATGATCCCAACAAATGTGCCTGTACAACATTAATTTTTTCTTTCCGTAACAAGTTGATCAAAAAGAATAAAAATTTAATATTAAATGAGCCTTTACAATCCCGAACTATGTATTCAATGTTTAACCGTTCCAATTCATCCATAACCCACCCACTTCCACGAATTAATGCCAAGGTTCGAAACCCCTTTTTATTTGACTCATTTGCTAACTGCGTGAAAATGGTTTCAGCGCCACCAGGTCCAGTGGTATCGATTATATGTAATATGGTTTTTTGATTGTTCATTGATTCGATTCTTTGTTTTGATTTAACTTTTGCGCTTTCATATAAGCAGCTTCTTCTTTGCTTACACTATTCAATAAAGCACCAGAAAACATTAACATAAAGTAATTGTATGGATATAAAGCCACAGACATAAAAAAACCACCTATGAAAAAAACGATTTGTGCTATATCCAATCCAATTGAAAATTGATATGCCCAAGAGTCCTTTTTATCCTTAATATAAGTCCGCATTTTTCTTCTACTGATTCGATTTAATTTAAAAACCAGATAATAAACATACAGGTAAGTAAGAAGTCCTATAGTGCCCATTTCACTACCTACTTCAATCAGAGTGTTATGAGCAACCTCCAGCCTCCCCCCCCAGGATTGTCCTTCAGGAATCATATAGTGATAATGTCTGTGGAAATATTCCGGGAAGCATCTATAACCAACGCCTACAATCGGATGCTCCTGAAACATTTTAATTCCACCACTCCAGTAGGTTAAACGCGATACTGATGTGCTATCTGAACCGGCAGATGTGAATCGTTTTTTCTGCCCTTCTGGCAACAACTGGAACCCCAAATAACAAACAACAATTCCTATAATCAAATAACGAAAGTTGAATTGCCCTCTCACTATGAAAAAAATAAAAATACCGGCAACCAATCCCAATTGTGAGGCTCGCGAACTGGCACCCAACACTGTCATAAACGCGGTGATTGGCAAAAGATAATACCAGCGGCTGACTTGCTTGTTTTGATGAATGACCGACGCACTCATAATAACTAACATAGCCATCAAAAGAGAAAGCTCACCCGAGTTTTCAAAAAAACCATTAGGGCCCGCGATTCCGTAGTCTTGAAACGCGAAGCCTCTCATGACCCAAGTTTTGGCTCCAAACAAGGAAATTTTAAATAAAACAATAAAAAACAGGATTAATATCAAACGCAATTGATGCAAGGTTGTAATGCAGGCTGTGAAGAAGATTATTTCGAGCATCCATACGAAAATGGTACTTAAATTTTTTAAAGACTGATCAACGTTATAGGAATATATGGTTGAAATTACACTCGCCATTCCGAATAGGAAAACTGCAAAGTGGCTACTTTGGAATCTTAATGTACCCTTGACCATTCCGTAACCCAGCCCCAACATAATAAATGCTTGAGTCCAGGGGAAAAAATTGAGTTGTGGAAAAAGAGCGTGCGGCCTCAAATACGAGAAAATGATGTACCCGGCTGCGCAATAAAAACCAAAGTTTTCACTTTTGCACTCAGATATATATCGAAAAAGATCGCGAAAAAGTACCTTCATATTACCTTTATCCAAAGTGACTCACTCAGTAAATGAATGGGCACGAAACCAACCCTAGCTGTTTTTTTGATGCTTCATTTGCGGTGGCGCATTATACGCAGTTTCCTTTCAGCTAAACCTCAAGATTTCACAAGTTCTACTCGATATTGACTCTATCCGCTATGATGCCAGCATCTTTTCCCAAAACCTGATTATTACTATGCCACTGTTCAAAATTCTGGTGTTGGATGCAGCCCAACGCAGTGCTCTGGCAGTTGTCCGATCCCTTGGCCGACACGCAGAGCTTGAAGTATTTACCGCTGAGGCTTCTGCTTCGGCATTAGCCGGCGAATCGCGATTCTCCCAACATTTTCTCACTTGCCCCAGCGCTGAACATCAACCGCAATTATTTGTGGACTGGATAGCCGATATCCAGGCGCGATATCAATTTGATCTGGTTTTACCTGTAACCGAAATTACCAGTCAACTGATTTTGTTGAGCAAGCAACTGTCCTCGATACCCACGGCCTTTCCTGAATATACCCGGGTAATGGAATTGGCTAATAAAAGCAACCTGGTCAAACTGGCACAAAGGCTGAATCTTGACTGCCCCGCATCTCAACATTTTAATCATCTGTCCGAATTGGACATCAATAAAATTATCTATCCTTGTGTACTGAAGCCTTTTCAATCACGCCTGTTCAGGGATAACCAATGGATCAATACCAGCGTTGGAATCATTCACAGCCTGTCAGATCTCACCCGATATATTGATAAAAATCCCTACCTGAAATTTAGTGGTTTTATGTTACAGCAATTTATTCCCGGACACGGAGCTGGAATATTTTGCCTCTACAATCACGGCCAACCTGTGACTTTTTTTGCACATAAACGATTACGGGAAAAACCGCCACAAGGAGGCATCAGCGTTTATTGTGAAAGCCAATCGGTTGATCCAAAACTGCGTGATACCGCCGAGAAATTACTCACTGCAGTCGGGTGGCATGGTGTGGCCATGGTCGAGTTCAGAATCGACGATCAGGGAAACGCGTATTTGATGGAAATCAACACCCGATTTTGGGGATCACTGCAGCTCTCTGTCGATTCCGGAATTGATTTTCCCTGGTTGCTGGTTGCGCAACATCTCAAGCTTCAACATACACTGCCAACCCAATACAAAAAAGGCCAGCGACTTCGCTGGTTATTGGGCGATGTTGATAGCCTTTACCTTTATTTCAAATCGTCAGCGTCTATTGGAGCAAAACTTAAACGTCTGCTATGGTTCATGACACCGGACTTATTTAATTCAAGGCATGAAATAGATAGATTATCTGATCTGAAACCCGCCGTTTACGAATTAAAAAGATACATCAGTGCATTTCTGGGCAAGTGAGTATGAATCCCGTTAAACGATTGTTGAAATCAACAGCAACCAGTATCGCATCACGCTATGGCATGCATCGTCGTGCTCTTGATCAACCTCATTTATGGGTGCTGATGTATCATCGAATACTGCCTGAAACCGATCCTCGTTTCACCACTGAAGAACCAGGAATGGTTGTCACGCCCGATACATTTGATATGCATTTGTGTGAAGCGAAGAAAATTTTCGACATCATTTCATTAAAAGAATGGGTTACACACAAACAAGCAGGCAACAAAATACCACGCAAAGCCTGCGTCATTACCTTTGACGATGGCTGGTTGGATAATTACCAGTTTGCCTTGCCCATACTCAAACAACATCAAATCCCCGCCACTTTATTTGCTGTTGCGGAAAAGATTGGTACTGACTTTCAATTCTGGCCTAATATTATTTTGTGGTTATTATTTAATGGTCGACTTGGTGCCATGCAATCCCATCCGTTATTTGGTAACTGCATTACCGAAAAAAATCCGGCAATTGACAGAGAGTTCGCTGCGTCCTGTATTTTCAGACTCAAACAATTTTCGGATAAAGAAATTTTTAGCGCACTGGCAGAAATCAATCAGGGAAATCATTTATTGAGTGACATGCCAAGAGCATTGATGAATTGGGATGAGCTGAAATCAATGCAAGCATCTGGTTTGATTGATATAGGTTCACACACATGTAGCCACAAAAGGCTAACCGATCGATTAACGGTCCCCGAATTGGAATACGAAATCAACAACAGTAAAACCATTCTGGAAAATCAATTAGCGCAAAAAATTGACTTGTTTTGTTTCCCTAATGGTGACTACAATCAAACTGCACTGGAGTTGGTGAAAGCAAGCTATAGCGCAGCAGTCACCACACAGAAAGGCATAGTGTCTAATAATAATTTTTCTTTACACGAACTAAAAAGAATCGGTTTGCACGAGCAGGTCAGTAGTACGCCTCGCGAATTTGGCGCAAGGCTCTCGGGTATGATGTAACAGATTCTGGAGGCTGGCATGGATAGACTTATCACGCGCTTATTAGCAATTTCGCCACTTAATGCACTGGCATCAAGTCTTCTGGGTCACTACGTCACTATCTATATGATGCACAGACCCACCCCTGGAAATAAGATATTCAATGGGACCGACCCCAAACTTCTGGAACAGTGTCTTGAGTACGCACAAAAAAATAATTTTTATTTTTCCAGCATCGATGAAATTGTACAGATGGCTGTTAACG
>CBFGPN010000111.1:0-13059 GCA_965650675.1 uncultured Cellvibrio sp. | reverse complement strand
GCTTGCATGGCATGCAAGAGGTCAGCGGTTCGATCCCGCTTAGCTCCACCAAATTAAAAAACCCGCTTATGCAAAATAAGCGGGTTTTTTGTTTTTGATCTGTGTTTTACGTCATTCCTTATTTCTTGATATCAAGCGCATCCAGTGCCATTCGCAAATCATAGATTGCATTTGCAATTTCATCATTGGTCAGGATATCAATCGCAGCTCGCGACTGCAGGGAATCCTGTGTAAGTTGCGCATTAATGTTGGCGAATAACAGGTTAAGGTGTTCAGAGATTAATCGCAGATTATTATCTTTTATAGCCTTGCTGATTTCGGCAACCAATGAACTCCGCTGGTTTTTTCTTAACTGGGTAATTGAATCAGTAATTTGAGAGTTAACACTGTCTGGCATAACAATCTCCTTAATAAATAACGTGAACAAAAACTATAGTTGAAACCCAAACAAAAACCGCTCAATAAAATGATAAAAATCAAATGAATGATATGTCGGCGCAATTTTCATTTGTAAGATATCTGTTGCTTGAAGATACAACCATGCAAACTAGTCAAAAATATAGGATTGTACGGTTGAACCTACTCGATGAATTAATTGATTACGATCAGCTTTTACCATAGGTGGTAAGGCTAATACATAACGACACAAGGCCAGCCCCAGGATTTGTGACGCAACCAGGCAAGCGCGCAACATTACTTTTTCATCTGAGTCTTTGCAGATTTTTTTAAGCATAGGCACAGTTTGTTTTGCAAAAATATCCTGCACTCGTTTTGCAGCATCGGTATTAGTCACCGCAGAACGCAATAACACCATCAATGCCTCGTCTCCTTCCCAACGATTGAGAAAGTGCTCAACCAGAGTAGAGCCGATTTTTTCTTTATCAACATCGGTGAGATCGGGCAGGTGCAAATCAATTTCTGAGGCTGCTTCAAACAAGTTTTTTTTATCACCGAAATAACGCATCACCATAGCGGGGTCAATTCCCGCAGAGGTTGCTATGGCGCGAATGGTCGCGCCCTGAAATCCGGACGACGCAAAGTGTTCGCGAGCGGCGGCGAGAATCGCAGCTTTGGTCGCATCAGAACGGCGGAGTGGGGGAGTGTTTTCATTCATTGGCGCAGTATAAGTCAATGCTCGTTGACTTTAATTTTCTTGATCGGAGACCAATATGAAACACACTAATTTTGAGCCCTTTGATACAGATGTTTTGATCGTGGGTGCAGGACCAACAGGCCTTACTTTGGCGGCCTCACTGGCGCAAAAAGGCATTCGCTACTTGCTGGTAGATGCTCAGGCAGAAGGGGCGAATACCTCAAGGGCCGCTGTGATACATGCCAAAACTCTGGAAGTGCTCAGGCCTTTGGGGATTACCGATTCGTTGCTTGCCAAGGGTAAAGCTGTCAGCCGTTTTACGATTCGCGACCGGAACAGAGTACTTTTGCCTATAGACTTCACGAATCTTCCGTCTGAATTTAATTTTGCATTGATGCTATCCCAGGCAGTCACGGAACAGATTCTGATAGATAAACTGAGAGCAATTCAAAGCCCGCCACTTCGCCCCCATAAGCTCACGGGCTTTATCCAAAACGCTGATTCAGTTGAAGCCAGGTTTGATAATGGTCGCAACATCAGGGCGCGTTTTTTGGTTGGCGCAGATGGTATGCATAGTAAAGTGCGCGAAATTCTTGATATCGCTTTCGAGGGTAGCAGTTACAAAGAATCCTTTGTTCTGGCTGATGTGAAATTGAAAGGCGGAATACCTGCTGATGAAGTGATACTTTATTTTTCACCTGCGGGTATGGTGGTAGTGGCCCCTTTGCCAGATGGTGCAAGTCGGGTTGTGGCAACAGTTGACGATGCTCCTGAAAATCCGGATATGAACTTTATTCAATCGCTGCTGGATGCTCGTGGCCCAACAGAAAATCCGGCGAGTGTTGAAGAAATTCTCTGGAGTTCTCGTTTCAGAGTGCATCATCGTCTTGCAGATCAATATCGCAAGGGGCGTGTTTTACTCGCGGGTGATGCTGCACATGTGCACAGTCCTGCAGGCGGGCAGGGTATGAATGCCGGAATTTTGGATGCGATAAATTTATCGGATGCATTACAAAAAGCATTGGCAGGTAATATGAACGCATTGGATGAATATGAAAATATCAGACGACCTGTCGCTAAGGAAATTTTAAAGCTTTCAAGTCGCTTAACCAAAGTTGCTACTGCACAAAATACCAAACGATATGTTCGTAATATTATATTGATTGTGTTTTCGCTGCTGCCATCACTTAAACGACGCCTTGCATTACAGCTATCGGGCTTGATCTATCGCTAAACATTAAAAATGAAAATCATCTTCCAGTCTGGTATTGGCAAGCTGGAAGATGCGGTATTAATAACTCGCCCGGTTTTAATTCTGTAATATTGCGTGTCTTTTTATTAGTATTCGTTCAAGCGTTTTTTAATTTTTATCGAAATAAATCAATGAGGTCTAAATGAAAAATCAACCCAATAAATTCTTAATGCTCGGCGCAAGCTTGAGTGCAATTGCTGCAGCTCTTCATTTGGCTTGTATATATTTCGGTGCGCCCTTGTTTCGTTTTCTCGGAACCGAGGCGATGGCAGTTATGTATGAATCAGGCAATACCACCGAGCCGATAGTGGTTTGCATTTTGCTCGCCGGTATATTCCTGACATGGTCTGCTTATGCATTATCAGGCGCAGGAGTGATTCGTAAACTACCACTGGTGCGCACAGCTTTAGTCTGCATTAGTTTGATTTATCTTGCGCGTGGAATAGCCTTTCCTTTGATTGCACCTTATTTTCCAGAAAATACCATGGCCTTTTGGTACTACTCATCCGCCATAGTCTTGGCAATTGGTCTGACACATCTTATTGGTTTGGTGCAAGTCTGGAATAAACAGTGATGATTGAGAGAAATTTTCTTCGGATGAATCAGAATTAAATTCATCCGAAGAAAATCACTCGTTATCAGGCGAGTTGTGCATGGATTTTTTCTGCTTGTGTAACGGCAACCACTTGCAGGTGGCGAATCTTTCCACTGGGTAAGGGCCAATCAATTTTGCCGCCCACACGCAAGCCAATAAGCGCTGTGCCAACAGGTGATAAAATAGAAATTCTCATTTTTTCGATATTGGCATTGGCTGGATACACCAAAGTTACCGTTGATTCTTCAGCGGTGTCCAAATCAATAAATGTCACTCGCGAATCCATCGCGACAACATCCACCGGCAATTCGGTATTGCGAACAATTTTGGCGCGACCAAGTTCATTATCCAGTGCTTCTACAGCTGGCGTATCATATTTTTCTATCAAAGGCAGCAAGCTTTGATAATCCCGTTCAGAAATAAACAGTGTTTTTTTAGCAATAGGCATAGGGACACCTCAAAAGATAGACAAAAGTTTACTGTCGTTTGAAATCATTCAACACGACATGAAAAAGTAAAATTTTTTAGAAACTGAAGTTAGGCGATTAAGTTATTAAAAAAACTTAATCGCCTAAGAAATGGAAGGTGCGAACAGAATTTTTTCTCTGCGCGACGTTTAATAAAGTGTGATGGAAAAAAGGGCAAGTGTTCATGTGATGAACCATACTCCATATTATTGGATGTGGCAAGCCTTGGTGTTTTCTGGAATTTTTTCTGATTGTTATTCAGGAACATTCTGCTTTTTATATTCACTCGGACTCAATCCAGTCACACGCAAAAATTCTTTATTAAAATTGGATTTGGTATTGAAGCCTGCTTCCAGCATCAAATCAGTAATGGATATGTCAGGGTTATTTTTCAGAATTTTTTGTGCTGCTTTGACGCGGCAATCGTTTAGATATTGCGAAAAACTGCCACCGTAAATACGATTGATTGCCTGTGAAATATGGCGTGCGGGAATAACCAAAATTCTGCCGGCTTGATCAAGTGTGAGTCCACCTTCGCGTTTGTAAAGTTCGCGTTCCTGAACGGTTCTTTCCCAGCTTTCAAAAATATCTCGCGCTTCAGCATCGCTCATGGTTTGGGTTTTATTGAATCGCAATTCTGGCAAAGAATGTATCCACTCCATAATGGGCGCGCGGGTCAGCACCAATAGCAGGGTTGCACCGTGGAAAATTAAAAATGTTCCGGCACCCACAAGAATCGCCCGGGATTCGCGCGGTGCAACACCAGTTGCGAGCTCCACTGAAACCAAGACTTCGATCACCAGATTGATCCCCATAATTGCCACCAATATCATCAACCAGCGATAAGCCGGATCAGCATATTGTGCAAGATGTTGAAGACGTTGTGAGCCGCCCAATAAGAGTTTGACGCTGGTTGCCAGATAAATCGCGAAACTGCCGATGATCAAATAATCAACCAACCAGAGCAGGGGGGATTTTGATAACCACAGCAGAAGTACAAGGCCCGCAGGAATTAAATGTAACAACCAGCGGCGATTAAAAGTTGTTTGATTTTCCAACAAGCTTGAATAATAAAAATAGATGGCAGGCCCCAGCGTCATGGCGGTGGTTGCTCTCACTAATCCGGCCCATTCCCATCCGTAACCAAACAGGATAAATCCCAAAAAGTTTTGCAGGGCGCAAAGAAAGTAATTGATGCCATGCAAACGCGCAGGTAGAAACTGGAGCTTTTTCGACCCTAAAAATCCGGATGCCAATAGCAGGCAAATAATCGCAGAGGATAAAAAAATCAGTGCAAGCGGTTGCTGCATTCAGAGTCCTTAAGATTCAAATTGGCAGTCTCGATTATTTTTTCGGCGAGATTAGCAGTTTTCATGTCCTCGATCGCGTTTGAGGTCGTTCGAAGTGATCAAAATTCACAAAATGGCTCACCACATCTAACACTGGAGCCAGTTTATGACATTTATAAAACGCTTAATCCCATTAATATTTCTTGCCAGCCTGAATCATGCCGCTGCAGAACCCAAGGCTAGCCTGCTTATTAAAAACGTCCGTATTGTTACGGCCGAAGCTCAGGTGAGCAAGCCCCTTAACCTATTGATTGAGAATGATCGCATTCGCGAAATCGGTTCTAAACAATTTCATGCTGACAGGGTTATTGATGGCAAAGGGCAATATCTCATCCCCGGCTTGATCGATACCCATGTGCATCTGCGTGATGTACCCGGTTTGATCTTGCAGGGGAGCGATCCCGCCTTGTCGAAAATTAATCAGGACGCACTCGCCCAAATTCCCAAAAGTTACCTCTACGCCGGGTTCACAACATTGTTGGATTTGGCCAGCACCAGCGAGGTGATGAATAGGTGGAATAATCAACCTCTTGCACCTCAAGCCTATTTTTGTTCGCCGGTGATTATTCCCAAAGGATATCCCGTTGCCAATATGCCGGATGTTGTACAGCAGTCCCCGGATCTTATTCGTCATTACTTGCATGACAAGCACTCGCACTCAACAACAAACATCACTGATGATGATCAACATTCGCCAGCAGAATTGGTTGCAGCAGGAAAAAAAGAAGGCGCGAAATGTATTAAAGTTTTTTATGAAAAAGGTTTTGGTCGTAATAAAAATTTGCCTACACCAAGTGAGGAGATCGTACGCGAGCTTGTTGAGCAGGCCCATCAACACCAGTTGCCTGTTTTTTTACATGCTAATTCTTATGAATCCTATAAATTTGGATTAGCCAGCGGGGTGGATATGATGGTTCACGGCTTATGGAATGCTGATGCCACAATCAATCAAAATGATCTGACAGACATTGCGAAAAAATTAATTAAATCCGGCATTGCAGTGCAGCCGACAGTACAAGTCATTTATGGAGAACAAGAAATTTTTAATCCGGATTTTTTTAAACAGGCCGATCTTCAACATGAAATGCCCGCATCATTGCTCCAATGGTATCAATCTGATGCAGGTCAATGGATGAAAAATGAAATGAGCGGCTATTTCAAAAGCGAAACTCCCATGACCGCTGCTCAACAATATCAACAAGTGAAGAGCGTCTATCAACCCATGTTGGAGCGCGTGAAAATTATTAGCAACCAAATAAAACAATCAGAACAGCTGTTGGTATTTGGCAGCGATACCCCCAGCGGCCCTTTTTACACACAATTCCCCGGCTTCAATGGTCGCCAGGAAATGAATCGCTGGCTGGAAATGGGAATATCCCTACCGCAATTATTCAAAGCCATAACCCTAGGTAATGCAAAAATAATAGGTCTTGAAAAAGAAATCGGCAGCATTGAAAAAGGCAAACAGGCAGACCTTTTATTGCTAGATAAAAATCCCCTCGAAGATATCACCGCTTACGATTCAATTAGCTGGGTAATTCTGGATGGTGAGCCGATCGAGAGAGTGAAGCTGTCGGCGTTAAATTGATGTATGTTGAATGCCAATCGGCGACCGCAAGGTCGCCATTTTTTTGGATAGAAAAAAGTATTTGAATTGAACAGTCGAATAGGATAAAAGGATGAGTTTTTAACAATAATCAACACATCAGGAGTGATCATGAAACGCAGCAATTACAAATGGAATTTACCCGATGAAATTACAGCCCGTTTGGGCAGCGAAAGTTGGGGTGCACAGCGTGCGATTTTTGAAGTTGGACATCTGCTCGTGGTGTTGCATGCGCCGCCAAAAAAGAATAGTAATGAGCGTGAGCATGAAGTATTTTTGCGATTGCCGCAGGGGAAATGGCTGCATAAAGGCATAGATCATGGTGATCATGCGTTGAATAAATATATGGAAGATTATCAATCACTCTATAATGAACTTGAAAACCGTTTTGAAAAAGCCAATAGTATTGATTCACTTTTCACTATCATCGACAGTTTGATCCCGCTTGCACGTTCATCCAACAATATGAAGTTGGCTTTGCAAACAGCACGTGAATCGCTGGGCAATGATCCATTTATTATCGACATGCGTGATCGCAGTGTGGATATTGCGCGTGGTTTTGAATTACTGCTGGCAGATGCACGTTTGGCGTTGGAATTTCGTCTTGCACGCAGCTCGGAAGAGCAGGCTCGCGCCGCAGAAGTCGGCAATCGCGCTCAACATAAACTGAATATTCTCGCTGCTATTGCATTCCCGTTGATGAGCGTGTCAGCCGTATTTGGTATGAACTTGCAAAGCGGTTTGGAAAATAAACCTGTGTTGGCATTTTGGTTAGTGTTTCTTGGAGGATTAGGTTTAGGTCTATTCGTAAAAGGCTGGGTTTCATCGTCCGTGCCAGCGCCGGAGAAAAAGCGTCAGTCGTCTAAGCGGTGAATACAAATTCAGATCAAAAATCGAGTGAGAAAGTGATGAAAACAGAAATAGAAATTATCTATTATCAAGGATAACAAGAACATCTTATGAAATGCCCCGCATGTACACATAATACTTTACAAGTGAGAGATCTCAGTTCCCACAACACCAGTGTTATTCAATGTAATACTTGCCAGTCGTTTTGGTTAGAGGAAAGCAATATTGAAATTTTGTTGGGTGCTCAAGCAGCAAATGATATGCGGGTGCCGTCTTATGCTATGCCTTCAAAAAAACTCTGCCCGCAATGCCAACTTGCGCTATATGAATTTTGTTATCCGCGTACTGAGATAATGCTGGCGGGTTGCAAAGCTGTCAGGGTTTATCAGTGGAAAGAGAAAATATCAATGCCATCAATCAGCTCGTTAAAAATTTACGGAAATTGAAGTGCTTGCGTTGTGGTACGACTAATAGTGTCGATAAACATTCCATTGCACATGCATCTTGTGTGTCCTGTAGTAGCTTACTGAAAAATTGGTTTGATGATGAAGGCAATCTTTTGTCAGCAGAATCTGGTTCGGTTGCTGCTCTTGGTATGGTGCAAAAACAAAGTGAGAGCAAAGCACAGATCGAAAATGACGTTGAATATGAGTGGCCGAGTGTGAATGATGCGCAGCTTGAGTATAAATTTTGTCTGTTCGCTATGCCGGTAATGTTACTGATAGGGTTTCTTTTTAACAGTTCGGAAATGGGCGCCGCTATACAGCGTATTTGGTTAACCATGCCTGTGCATGAGTTGGGTCATGCACTCACAGCATGGCTAACGGGATACAACGCAATTCCTGTTTTGTGGATGACAATCACCTACACAGATTCCCCCGGTTTTATTGCGCCCTTCTTACTATTTGCAGTAATTCTAGCACTGGGTCGATATGCATTAATTCACAATAATAAATTGGGACTTATTCTTGTTGGAATTTTGTTGCTGTTGCAATTTATTGGAACCTTTATTCTTTCCCCCGCAGCTTCTGATATGCTGATTACATTTGGTGGCGATGGTATGGGCATTATTATCGCAACACTTTTAATGATCTCTTTTTACTACGGTAAAGACACAGGCTTGTATAAGGGAGCTTTGCGTTGGGGATTTCTGATGATCGGCGCCGCCGCATTTGTCGATATTTACATGGTGTGGTTCAACTCTTTAGGTGATGTGGCAAAAGTTCCTTATGGTACTACCGGTGGCAGATTTACCGACTCGTATCGCTTGGTAGAAGATTACGGTTGGAGTTTCAAACAGTTAATAAATCGCTACCTCTATCTAGGCAACCTGTGCTTTTTTATTTTGTGTGTTGTGTATTATCAAGGTTTACAAAAAGCAAAAGGTATTGTTGCACAACGTGAAAGGAAAGCGGTTGAGTGACCCTAAAATCTTGGTTTGCGGTTGAAGACTAAAGTCTCACCTGCGAAGCGAAGTTTGGTGAGTGATTTAAAAATAAATAAATGACAGTTAAACAGCGTGAGCGATCAAACTGTGTTATAGAAATTTTCAGAATTGGTTTTATTAATTTAATTGATTGAATATTTTATGTTAAGGAGTTGTGATGAAAATCTGTAAATACTTGATACTGTTTTTAATATTTTTATGTATCTCTAACATTTCCCATGCCGATATAGATTGGAATGTTAAAGATATTCGATGGAATAGTTATAGCGATGGGCTGGAGAAATTAAAGGCCAGTAATGAGATTGGTCTTGTAATTCTGTATGCTGATTGGTGTGCAACTTGTAAGAAGTATTCTAAATTGTTTAAATCGGAAAAAATTGTATCAGCGTTAAAGGACATAACAATAATAAAAGCAAATGCTGAAATAGAAATGCAAGTAAAACACCTGAAAGAGTATGATGAGAAATATGTCCCTAAAACTATAGTTATAGACTCGAATGGTAATGTGGTTACTGAGCTTTATGGTGATAAGGAAGATTATATGTTTTTTCAGCCGCCGGATGATTTGGAGTCACTTCTGGATATTATAAAAGTTGTTAAAGAAGAAAATGTGAAGATAAAGTCGCTAAAAGCGAATGAGCTTTCAAAAGAATAATCGATATCTGCGAAGGGAAATTCGGTAAGGAATTTAAAAATAGCCCAATTAAATTATAAAGAACAGGTATGCCTATGATTGTTTTATATTTTCATTCAATCGAAATAAACATAAATCCACCTAATTGTTATAGGCAACATCATGAATTTAATTCCCATTTTAAAAAATGTAATGGAAAGTGAATCTATTCAACAGAATGAGCTTGCAGTTTCCGTATGCTCACAAGTTTTAAAAATGTATGAGCGAACCCAGCCCAATTTTCCTTGGTTGGGATACTTGCTTGAAATAGATTCAGTTATCGTCGGAAGTTGCGCTTTCAAAAGCCCGCCAAAGGCTGGTCGCGTAGAAATTGCTTACTTTACATTTCCAGAATTTGAGGGAAGAGGTTTCGCAACTGAAATGGCAAAGCAATTATTAAAGATTGCTGCGGAAACGGATTCTAATGTTCAAGTTTACGCTCAGACTTTACCTGTTAATTCGGCGTCTACTAAAATTTTAGAGAGGCTTGGGTTCACTTTGAGTGGTTCGGTAAATCACTCGGAGGATGGGCTTGTTTGGGAGTGGATTAAAATCTAATACATTTGTTTCGGTGCTCGCAAGGGCACCGTTAATCTTAAAAAGAAATCCGGATTGGCGAAGTAGTAAAAAAGATTTGAATAAAACTGTCTATTGGGATACAAAAGCTGCTAATCAAGTCATAGTCTAGTTGTTCCTCATCGAGAAACTTATGAATCTGGATAAATCAAAAAAACGTATTGTGAAAAGATCAAAGATGGGGTTTCAGGGTTACCCTAAAATTTCTATCACCTACTATGGTAAAGCTGCTAACCATGCCGATGAAGTAATGGTTGAATTTTTGTTGGAAGAGGGTGCTGAAACACAAACGGAAAAATTTATTAGTAAAGTCGATGCGCGTGAAGATGAAGTCATTCAATCAGCATTGGTAAAAATGATTGAACGATCAGAAGCTAAAACTGTTATGCAGGTAGAGGGTGTTTTATTAAGACCGTAGGACAGGAACTTATGTTACTAAAAATAGGTTATAAATAGCTTCAATTCAGAAAATTTTAAAATATGGACTTAACTATACAAAAGATTAAAGACCTGGAGCAGGGTGGCCGGCAGTGGTATTTGGTGGCTTGTGAGGTTCGCTCAAATAAATTGCAGGCAAGCAATTCCTCGATTATAGAAACATTGTCAATTGATGTATTCATATCAAGTCTTAAAGATATGCTTGAGAATAAATCTGATTCGGCAAAATTGTTGTGTGGATGCTCTGATGAGCATGGGCAACTAAAATTAACAATTGATAGGGCACCCCAGGATTATGTCGCTGAATTAAGGTTGGGAATTGTTGGTGCAAATACGAATGATTGGTATAGTGTTACAATGAATTTCTCAATGAATTCTGATCAGATTGGAAACTTATCCAGTCAACTAGAAAATCTATGAATCGATACACTAACTCATACTTCAACATTAAAATTGATTTTCCTGATACATGGAGCTTTCGTTATTGGGGCAACAGAAAAACTGTTCCCCAATTTCCAGAACGTTTTCAAAAAGCAGATGATGACGTGCCATTCATTTATTGAGTTCAATGTCTGCAAGTCGTGGTTTCTGGTCGAACTATGTCGTGTCCCAGAGGCAATTGAAAAAAGTATATTTAGCTGCTCACTTGGGATCAGCAGAAGCCCAGCGCTGTTTGGCAACCAGTTACGCACATGGAGAAATAGTCAAAAAAGATTTGAATAAAACCGTCTACTGGGATACAAAAGCTGCTAAGCAGGGCCTTGCTGAATCCCAACATGACTTAGGCGTCATGTACCTAACAGGTGAAGCGGGCAAGCAAGACATCGCACAATCCCTTTATTGGTTCGAACGTTGCGTTGATCGAAATCATAACGTGATAGAAGCCGAATGGCGTTCAAACGAATAATTGATATTTATGAAGGAAAATTCGGTGAGGAATTTAAGAATAATGAAATGGCAGAAAGACAGCGAGAAAGATCAAAATTATTACTCTCGTTGCCTTATAGCTATTTTCCGGAATGGTTTCATGAAAGTTGAGATATCATTTATGAATAAATTAATTACATTATGTTTTTTATGCCAGGTTATGATTATTTCCGCTTGTGGTGGGGGAGCATCAAAGGAGCCAAATGTTTCATCTTCCTCGTCTTTTTCATCTCAACACCCTCTGCCTACTGTTAATATTGAAACTGAAGAAATAACCGTACTATCTGGAGCTACATTTGGTTCTTTGGTTGGAGGTACGGCGGATGGCCTTTCAACTCCGACAATTAATATCTCTTGCACAAATAACGTTGTACCAGTATTAGATGTTAACAAGATTAATTTTTCTGTACCTATGGTGTCTGTATTAACACAATCGTTATGTACGGCAACGGTAAAAGACAGTGACGGTCGATCGGCAAGTGATACATTGTCAATTACTATCTTGCCAAAAACAGAAATTGGTCAAGTGGTGGGTATATTTGACTATTCATTAAATCTTATGCCCAATTCGTATGGTGGGCATATCTTATCTTTAGCAGATTCAGTTGACATGATAGGTCTATATCAGATTAAAGCCCTTGAAGGGTCTTCATTTTTTCCCAAGCAATATTATCGCGATGATATTGTACGTGTGGAAGGAGATTACATGAGTATAGATTTCGTGCAATCACCGAGTCTTTTTGCTCATGGATTACCAGATGCATCTATGTCAATTGCAAGTGTGAAAGAGGATAAAATCTTTTGGCTTCTTCAAGATCTGCAATCTAAGGAATTTACGATTAAAGAGACAATCGAGGTTGAAGATCCTTGTTTCATTGCCCAAACCAATACTTATTGGGCAAATGATATGATTGTCGGTCAAGTTAATTTTGGATTGACAGTTTTCAACATTGATACCGGATCAAATGTTATGGATTCAAGGAGTTTTAGTTCTACAAAGGTTCAGAATGTCGGTGCTGGCCGTTCGTTATGTCATTTTTTACGCGGGGTAGTTCCTGATAGCATTATTGAAAAATATCCTAAATTGCTAACTGCCTCTGAATTTGCATTGCCTTTGACCGCAATCGATTACAATACACTTGAGCTTGTGTTTTACGGTGATGGTGATGGAGATAATTTGCTAGAAGAATTGGATTCAATTCCTATAGAAACTAATTCGCATGGAGAACTTAAGATAGTTCAAGTTATTTCTAGAGGGAGTTCAACACAATCGCCTCGATACTTACTGGTATTATTATCAGATGGTAATCATCTAGGTGAGCATGCTCTCATTAAAATAGATTTTGATTTAAATTCAAGAGAAATAACGCAAAAAATTCTTCACAAGTGGAATGAAGGTGTTCCCGTTTCGATGTTGCAAGGGCAGCTAGGTGGCTCACTAGTCGGAGGTTACTTTAGAGCAGACTTGGTAGTGGTGTTAGGAACTACAGAAAAATCTTTTTTCTTCGATGATTTACTACCTCTAGAGGATGGATTTAGTCTTCCACCATTATATGGTGAGCCTAAAATGTTTAATGTTGGAGTTGGTGCAGGTTCCGCCGTAGCTGCTGAAAGGCCAAACGTGCCCAAGTTAAATGAACCAAACGTTGGGGTTTTGGTTTCATATCCTGAATCTGGAAATGTTGTTTATATTTCATTACCTAGTGATGAAAACTGAAAATTTTCTGGCGACTGCCATCACTGCCTCGCAGAGTCTCAACATGATTTAATCATTAGTATTTAAGTTC
>CBFGPN010000110.1:0-13087 GCA_965650675.1 uncultured Cellvibrio sp. | reverse complement strand
GGTTCCATATCGAGGCTGCCATCCTCTGCCAACAAGGCATAAAGACCAGACTCTTCATGTTGCAACATGACGTGGGGTGTCGCGAACAAGGGGCGGCGTACAAACCACACTCGCCAGCCAAAAAATTCCAAACTGGCCAGAGATGTTTGCTGCTCTTTTGAGAGCAATTTGCTCAAGTCTTCGGGAACAGCATTTTCTTTTTGTCGATTAACCAATTTGCGTCCGGATGGTCTGGCAGGCGGGGTGTTTGCGAGAATGGACAAGCGTTCTGCCAGGCTAAGTGCGTCTGCAGGCTTACCGGAGTTCTTTGAATTATTCGATGCTGTCATGTGAGCCCCATTGTTGATATAAATTATTATTAGTGACACAAGTCTCATTAATAATGAGACTTGTGTCTCATTTTTGTACAGTTTTCAATAAATAGAAAGCTCGCCAACTTTATTGGTTGGGTTTGTTTGATTTAAAAAATTTATATTGGCGCATAAAGTTGACCCGGTTGTTTGGAGGATCTTTAACAAAAAAGCCGATCTTATTTTTCTCGATCGGCTTTTTGATTTAACAGATTTTGTGAGGCTGGTTGGATGTGATAATCCCGGTGTGGTGACCAACCTGCAACCGTAATCAAACGGAAGTTCGGCTAATCGCGACGCATGGGAAAATCGGGCTCCATATCAACGTTGCCATCTTCTGTCAGTAGCGCATAAACCCCTGACGCTTCGTGTTGAATCATAATTTTGGGTTTGCCGAACAGAGGGCGGCGCACAAACCATACTCGCCAGCCAAAAATCTCCAAAAGATTCAGTGATGATTGCTGCTCTTTGGTGAGTAATCTGCTTAGATATTTGGGGATCGCATTCTCTTTTTGCCGGCTCACAAACTGATGCCCTGAAGAACTTGTCAGCTTGTGCATCCGGGACCATCGATCAGTCAAGTTGGATAATTGGTCTGAAGGCTTATTGGAATTATTAGACTCTGTCATGTGACCCCGTTGCTGGCGCAAGAATGTTTGTCTGTGACTTAATTCACAATAAAAATGTGAATTAAGTCACATTCTCGTATGAATTAGAGTAAATGGAAAGTTTGCCAACACTATTGGTCGATTCTGCTTGATTTAAATATTTTATATTGGCGCATAAAGTTGAATAAGTTTTCGCTATAACCGGTTACATGCTCATTCTGATTGCTGACGACGGAATTGGCTCAGGCCTGTTTTAATCCAATTCAACAAGTCATCCGGGAACAGAGGCTTGGAAACGAAGTAGCCCTGTACTTGATCCACGCCCAATTCGAGCAATATCTTGAAATCTTCTTCTGTTTCTACCCCTTCAGCGACGGTTGAAAGATTTAAATTTCTGGCAAGACTGATGGTGCTGGCCAAAATAGTGCGTTGTTGAGGTCGGGTAGCAACACGATCTACCAGTGATCGATCAATTTTTAATTCTGTGGCAGGCACGCGCGATAATTGTTGTGCGTTGGCGAAGCCGGTACCGTAATCATCTATTGCAATACGAAATCCTTTTAAACGCAAACGTGCGAGGGTACGAATTGCGCTGGCCAATTCTCCCAACAATGCGTTTTCAGTAATTTCCAAAATAATTTCACTGGTGGGCACATCATATTGTTCAGCCAGTTTGCAAATCCAATCAACCATTTCAGCGTCAGCCAAAGACAAAGGCGATAAATTAAAAGCCAGATGAAAACGCAAACCCTGTTGTTGCCAAAGTTTTTTCTGATGCAGCGCCTGTTCCAATAAATGACGGGTTAATAAATCGATCATTCCATGACGTTCTGCCAACTGAATAAACGATACCGGCGAAATCATACCCTTGGTGGGATGTGGCCAACGAGCCAGGACTTCCACACCGCGTAAAATAAATCCCTGCAAAGTTACCTTGGGTTGAAAGGCCAGCGTTAATTGATTGTTCGCCAATGCCTGGCCCAACTCCACTGCAGTGACTTCAGCACCACTATTTTTTTTCGGAGCAGCGGCTTCTTTTTCGTCTTGAATAAAACGCAACAAACTGCATTCGAGTGCATCCAGTAATAATGGTTTTTGAAAAGTACCCAACACATTCAAACCATCAGCCTCAGCCATAGTACCGACACTGGAAATTAAAATAGGATCTTTGGCACTGAGAATAATGACACTGCTATTTATTTTTTTTTGCGCAATTGAACGAATTAATTCAACGCCATCCATGATCGGCATTTCCAAATCAATCACTATTACATTGACTTTTTTCTTATCAAGAAATTGTAATGCATCCACACCATTGGCTGCGTCAAATAAAGATTCCACACCCAGTTCATGACACAAGGCTTTGGTGTATTCACGCTGTGTGAGGCTGTCATCGGTTACCAGTATGCTTATTTTTGAAATTGAAGTCATAACTTGCCTCCCAGCACAATCGAAATTTGTGAGAGAGGCATAACTTCTTTTGCTGCCCCCAATTGAATGGCCTCTTTTGGCATGCCAAATACCACACAGGATTGTTCATCCTGCGCTATGGTTCTGCAGCCCGCTTGCCGCATTTCCAACAATCCCCGCGCACCATCATCCCCCATACCCGTCATGATAATGCCCATAGCATTTTGACCTGCAGCACGCGCAGCTGAACGAAATAACACATCAACCGAAGGACAATGGCGATTGACACTCGGGCCACGAAATACTTTTGCAATATATTGCGCGCCCGAACGCTGCACTTCGAGATGATGCCCTCCCGGTGCAATCAATACTCGTCCGGAAATTAAACGATCACCGGATTCGGCTTCTTTTACCTCGACATCACACAAACTGTTTAAGCGGCTGGCAAATGCAGCAGTAAATTTTTCTGGCATATGTTGCACCACCGCAATGCCAGGGCAAGTACGTGGTGTTTTACTTAAAATTTCTTCCAACGCTTGCGTACCACCAGTTGATGTACCAATCACAATAATACTGTCAGTAGTACTGGTCATAGCCACCAAATCAACCGCTGAATTTTTTACGTTGACCAGTGAGTTTTTAGTCTCTGTTTTCTTCGCGCGCCCCAAATGCGCGCCTGCTGCTGCACGAACGGTTTGCCAAATTAAATGTTTGGCCTCCAGTAAAAAATCTTTCACGCCTAATTGAGGCTTGGTGATTATATCAATTGCACCGGCAGCCAATGCTTGCAGGGTTAATTCAGCGCCTTTTTCAGCAAGTGATGAACAAATAATGACTGGTGTTGGCTGTTCATTCATTAATTGACGCAAAAATGTCAGCCCATCCATGCGTGGCATTTCAATATCCAGCACCACCACATCTGGCCATTTTTTTTGCATTTGTGTTTGCGCAAATATTGGGTCTGATGCTGTTGCATAGACATTTATATCAGGCGCTTCGTTTAATACGCTGGTCAATACCTGACGCACTACGGCTGAATCATCCACTATCAGAACATTAATTGTCATAATCTACTCAACTCAGTCACACTGATTCATGACATAGTGTTTCATCTGTATTTCGCCTGTGGGCACAATTAACATCAGCGAACGCGAAATACTTCCACCAACATCCGTTTTTATCGACTGCAGATTTTCTTGTTGAAGCCAGCGCTTTGCATAAGCAATATTTTCGGCACCTATAGACGGCAAATTTGATGTTGGAAACATATCACCACCACCAAAAAGTCCTATCTGATAATCTTGCATCTTGCCGTAATAAATCATGGTTTTTTTCATTTCTTTTAGCACCAGGCTGGCATAGCGAAAATCATTTTTTATTTCCCGCGAAATTTTTAAATGCGCGGCTGATGGTCGCGATAATAAATAATGGCACATACCACCAATTCGTAATGACGGATGCCAAACAGTGATAGCGACACAAGAACCTAAAATCGTATGCAGCTTCGCGAAATCATCACCAAAATACCAATCACCTGGATGAATGGTCATTAAAGGTTTTTTATAGGCTTGCATAGTTAACTATCTGCCAATCGATAAATAGCTGGTTTAATCGGCACAAATCGCGAGCTCAATCCATGCAAGCTTTCGGAATGACCTACAAATAAAATTCCGCCAGGGTGTAGCACATCCGCAATTCGTTCAAGAATTTTGGTTTTGTTGTCATTCTCAAAATAGATCAACACGTTACGCAAAAAAACCAAATGAAATTTTCCAATATCCGGAAATTTTTCATGCAGATTCAAAGTAAAAAAATTCACTGCTTGTCTGATTTCTGCATTGACACGAACATAACCTGTTTGGGCATTAATACCTTTGCGACAAAAACGGCGCAAATAGGTCTCGGGTATATGTTGAACACGTATCTCGGGGTAAACGCCCCGTTTGGCTTGCTCGATAACCGATGAATTGACATCTGAACATAACAGTTCCCAATCCGATTGACACGCATCCTTTAACAACATGGCGATGCTATAGGGTTCTTCGCCTGTCGATGCAGCCGCACTCCAAACACGAAAGTTTTTTCCAGGGCCAAACCTTGGCAAAATTGCTTCGCGCATATAATCAAAATGTTTTTGCTCGCGAAAAAAATAAGTTTCATTGGTAGTAATTAACTCCAGTGCCTTGCTTAATTCCTGTTTACCCGACGGGCTAAGAATCAATTGATAATAATCACTGAAACGATTTAATCCACAAGCCTGCAATCGCTTCCACAAGCGATTGCTTAATAGTGCTTTTTTTTGTGCCGGTAAAAAAATTCCCAATTTTTCTTCAATCAGTTTTTGGAAAAGTTGGAATTCTTTATCACTGGGTACCAGAACTGCATTATCCATGACAGTTACCTAACTGAATCTAACGAAGTCCTTATCCAAATCATCATCGGTTAAGGTATTCTCTTTTGCGACGTTTCTCGTCTGACGTTTTGTCGGCGCAGGGTTCAAGTTTCGACTGGATCTTGTATGTCGATTATCCTCCTGCGACAAAACGAAATAGCTAATTGATTCTTGCAGACGCAGCGCTTGCGAACTTAATTCTTCCGAAGTAGAGCTTAATTCTTCTGCAGCAGCCGCGTTTTGTTGCATGGTTTGACTCACTTGCCCTATAGCCGCATTGATTTGATTCACACCTGCTGTCTGTTCAGATGACGCTGCCGAAATTTCCTGCACCAGATCCGCCGTTTTGCGAATACTGGGCACCATTTCCTGTAATAATTTTCCGGCGTTATCCGCTTTGTTCACAGTTTCACTGGCCAGCGAACCGATTTCCTGCGCCGCAATTTGACTGCGCTCTGCCAATTTGCGCACTTCGGATGCCACCACCGCAAAACCACGACCGTGTTCACCTGCACGACCCGCTTCAATCGCAGCGTTCAATGCGAGCAAATTGGTTTGATAAGCAATGTCATCAATCACGCTGATGCGATCCGCAATTTTTTGCATGGCTTCAACTGTACTGGCAACCGCAGTACCACCGGTTGCAGCATCTGCTGCGGCTTTTTGGGCCATGCCATCAGTTACACTGGCGTTTTCATTATTTTGCATAATCGATGCAGACATTTCTTCCATTGACGCGGAAGTTTCCTCCACACTGGCAGCTTGAACCGATGCCCCTTTTGCCAGAGATTGCGCGGTTGCATTCACTTCCTCTGATGCCGATGCCAGTGCATCTGCCGAGCTGCGCACTTCGCCTAAAATTTGCGACAGTGTTTGTGACATTTCACGAATCGATGCCAGCATGCTGGTGGAATCACCGGTTTTGACTTTGACTTCCTGACTTAAATCACCCTTGGCAATTCGCGACACAACCGCCGCCGCATAATCCGGCTCGCCGCCAAGTTGTTTTAACAAATTGCGGGTGATGAAAAATCCGATGATGGCAATAGAGGCCAGGGTAATACTGGCGATAACAATTGAAATTAATGCAGCGAAATCTTTAGTTTTCAATGCATGATTTTTGGCATTATTCGCAATCTCAATCTTGTAGACATCGTGGTTTTCTATTGCCGCCGAAGCAGCCATGGCGTCAGGGGTAGCCAACTCCATTAAATCGCGCGCTTCTTCTAATTGATTTTTTTCCGAAACAGCAATAATTGCAGGTATGTGCTTCACATATTTTTCGAATGCCTCAATATCGATTTTAAGTAAGTCTCTGTCTTTTTCATCAGATAAAAACTTTTCATAATCTTTAAATCCTTCTCTGACTTTGGCAATTGCTGCATTCATGCTTTCTTCCAGTTTCTTTGACTGTGAAGTATCTGTGTTTAATACGTGGCGATTGAGGCGAATTCGTGTGCGATAGATGTTGTTCTGAATAAGTGACAACAAGTTCATACTGGGTATGACATCCTCATTGCTGTAATTCGTCTGCTCAAACACTTTATTGATTTGCATCTGTGCAGCAGCAGCCAGTATGATTATACCAATCAGACCTGCACTAACTAAAAGCATCATTTTCTTTGCGACTGTCATGACTCTCTCCTTCAACACGGGCGAATGACCCGATTGATATTAATTAAATTGCACAAATTTCTTGTCTATATCATCGTCGTTTGATGGCAAAGACTTTTTAGCTTGGGATTTGGATGTCGATGATTTCCCGGAATAACTGACTTGTCGTGATTCCCTGGAAAATAATTTGAAATAGGTCATGGATTCTTGCAAACGAATTGCTTGCGTACTCATCTCTTCCGAAGTCGAACTTAATTCTTCCGAAGCAGCCGCATTTTGCTGCAAGGTTTGATTGACTTGCGCAATAGCGCCATTGATTTGTGACACACCGGAATTTTGTTCGTTGGAAGCCGCTGCAATTTCTTGCACCAGATCAGCTGTTTTGCGAATAGCGGGCACCATTTCATTCAACATTTTACCGGCGCCCTCAGCTCGCTTGACGGTGTCAACAGCGAGCGTACCTATTTCCTGCGCAGCAACCTGGCTGCGCTCTGCCAATTTACGTACTTCGGATGCCACCACCGCAAAACCGCGACCGTGTTCACCTGCACGTCCCGCTTCAATTGCCGCATTCAGTGCGAGCAAATTGGTTTGATAGGCTATGTCATCAATTACACTGATGCGCTCCGCAATTTTTTGCATGGCTTCTATAGTACTCATCATGGCGTGGCCACCTGTGGCCGCATCCTGCGATGCTTTTTGGGCCATAGCATCGGTGACTTTTGCGTTTTCAGTATTTTGCGCAATAGAGGCTGACATTTCTTCCATGGATGCCGAGGTCTCTTCAACACTGGCCGCTTGCACTGATGCGCCTTTTGCAAGGGATTGTGCAGTGGCATTGACTTCTTCTGCTGCTGATGAAAGTGCATCGGCCGAACTGGATACATCACCGATAATATCGGCCAATCGTTTACGCATATTAGCGACACTAGCCAATAATGAATTTTGGTCGCCGGGTTTGAGTTGAATATCGATATTCAAATAACCATCTGCAACTTGTGACACTACATGGGCAGTGTAGGCAGGTTCACCCCCGAGAGTTTTAAATAAATCGCGAAAAATAATCGTCATCACACCTATGATGATCAGCGAAGAGAGCACACAAATAATCATCAGCAATTGAATCGTGTCACCATAAAGTTTTTCTGTTTTTTTATCCGATTCAACCAAATACTCTTCAAAGGCCGCTGAAGTCACGTTAGCCAGTTCTTCCATTTGTTTACTGGTTTCGCGATCCATTCCACTCACCAGTTTGTCAACTGCCTTGCCGGTATTGGCATCCGCCTGATTAAAATTTTTTAATGCTTCACGATAATTTTTCCCCAGCTGATTATGTTCTTTGAGCAAGGTTTCACTGGCTGCCGTATCCAGCGCTTGTTCTTTTTGCAATTCCAATGCTTTTTGCAAATGCGCTTGCACCCTGGCTTCGGATTTTGCAAATCCTTCTGAATAACGAACAAACTGTTCAGGATTATTGCCACGAATTAAAATATTTTTCCATTCCTGTACCTGGGTTTTAAATTCAACGGCAGCTGCCTGGACTTCATCCAGTATGTTGGATCTTTTCAAGACTTGGGTATTAGTGTCATCAACAATCGCACTGAATTGTCGCAACTGCATATAGGCGGATAATCCAAGCACTGATAGCCCCAATACAATCAAACCACTCAAAAGCAATATTTTGGACTTCAAGGTCATATTTTTTAACATGGTTATTCTCCGGGGAAACTTATTGCAGTTCGGCTTCAACCAAATGCGCCAACTCACGAATTGATAAAGTATTGTTGGCATCCAGCAGTACAACAAATTCATCATCTCGCTTGGCGATTCCCTGAATAAATTCCGCACGAATATTCGCACCAAATGAAGGTGCGTCTTCAATATTGTCTTCATCCATTTCGATCACTTCACTCACCGCATCCGCCAACAAGCCCAATACATGATTTTGTTCGTTGTTGTTGAGTTCAACCACTATGATGCAAGTGCGTTTTTGTACTTCTATTGGTTTGCGGCCCAATCTCACTGCCAAATCAATCACTGGCACTACTTCACCGCGTAGATTAATGACGCCGCGCAAAAAACTCGGCATTAAAGGCACTTCGGTAATGCCGCTGTATTCAATAATTTCACGCGTTTGTGAAAGCTCCAAACCATAATGTTCGTGACCAATACGAAAAGTTAGATATTGTTTGGTCATCTCCGCGGCGTGATGTTTTTTTTGTTTACTGGCCTGATTCATGATGCATGCTCCTGAATATTCAATGATGAGGCGTTGCGCAGATGCTCTCGATTGATGGCAAAACCAATTAGTTGTGGTATGTCGAGAATCAGTGCTACCGCGCCAGTGCCCAACAAGCTTGAACCGCCTATACCCTTGAGCGCTTGAAATATTGGACCCATAGGTTTTACGACTGTTTGTATTTCGCCGTGCAATTCATCCACCACTATGCCTGCACGCTTTTCGCCAAACTGCACCACTACAATTTTTTCACGCGATTTTTCGGTGGCTTGCAAAGAAAAAATATCGCGCAAACGAATATAAGGAACCTGGTCACCACGCAAATTAACGCAATTTTGTCCTTGCACATGTGGCAGCGAATTGAGATCAACACATTCGAGAATGGTATTTTGTGGAACGATAAAATCGATTTGACCCGCAGTGACATGAAAGCCATCGATAATCGCCAGCGTCAGTGGCAAGCGAATACTGAACGAGGTACCAACACCCACTTCACTCTCAATTTCAATACCACCTTGCAACTCTTCGATATTGCGGCGCACCACATCCATGCCCACACCGCGGCCGGACAAATTCGTGACTTGTTCTGCGGTAGATAAACCCGGATGAAAAATCAGTTGGAAAATTTCCTGATCGGTGTAGTGCTGGTTTTCATCGATAATACCGTTGTTGATCGCTTTTTTGCGAATTTTTTCAACATGCAAACCACCTCCATCGTCATGAATACCAATCACTATATTGCCTGCATCATGGCGCGCCGTAAGTTTGATGGTGCCTGCATCCGGTTTACCACGACTGCGACGCAATTCCACAGCTTCAATTCCATGATCCATCGCATTGCGCACAATATGCATCAGCGGATCATTTAATTTTTCCACCATGGATCTATCCAGTTCAGTTTCTGCACCTTCAATTTCCAACTCAATTTCTTTATTCAAAGATTTGGCCGTATCGCGCACCACGCGTTTAAATTTTTGGAAAGTATCGCCAATAGGTACCATGCGTAACGTTAGCGCCGCATCGCGAATTGATTCCGTAAAATTACCCATTGAGGTGACAGCTTCCATCAACGTCGTGTTACCCGTTTTTGATGCCAGCAAATCCACTCGCTGACGATTGATAACCAACTCGCCAATCAAATTAATTTATCAAGCCGATCTGCATCTACACGGATAAAGCGATTTTCCGGACTATTTTTCTTTTCGATAATTTTTTTCTGTTTATCCAGCGCAGCATGGATAATTTCCGGTGCAACATCCTGCTCTTCTATCAATATGTCACCCAGCATACCAACAGCACCTGATGCTTTTGCCTGATTTTTTTGCGTGGCCAGTGCGGATTCAAGTTCCTGATAACTGATGACATGGCTTTTCACCAATATTTCACCCAATCGCTGTGTATGTTCCGGGACAGTATTAATCAGCTGGGTATAAGCCTGAATGTTATTACGCGGGGGAATAATATTGATATCCGAGTCTTCACGTACAAACATGAAAGCATCTTCAATTTGTTGTTGGGTGGCGTTGCTTATCAGGGTTAATTCAAAACCCAAATACAATTGTTCCGCATCAAAATTTTGTAAATCCGGTAAATCATCTGTAATAGTGGTAATTTGGCTGATCTCACCCAAGGTGCATAAAAAACGCAAAATAGATAAAGGTTCCATTCCATTGCGCAACAGATCGGGGCCAAATTTCATCGAGATATACCAGGATTCCTGATCATTTTTTTTCTGATCTTTCTGTTCCGGAATAGCGGATGTGGCGGTAGTTTTTGTTTGTGCAGGTGGCTCAAGCCAGGGAATTAATGAATCCAGCAAGTCTTTACCTGCTGCCAGGCATTGCGCATCATTAATGCGATTATGCATGGCATTTTCAACCAACTGCGCAATATGATCTCGACAAGGCAAGAGAATGCTGAGTAGATCTGAACGGATATCAATTTTTCCATCGCGGGCACGATCCAGTAAATTTTCAACCGTATGCGTAAAACTGACTATGTCATCCAAACCAAATAACCCGGCAGAGCCTTTGATGGTATGAGCAGCACGAAATATTTCATTAATCGTTTCCGGATCATTGTCACCGTCATCCAATCGTAACAGAGCCGCTTCCATTGAATTCAGCAGATCATTGGCTTCAGCAAAAAATGTTTGCAACGCAGCATCAAGATTCATAATGGATTCCTTTAACGGACAAATTGATTATTAAGATTCAATGCTGTTAATACCGACTCAACAGATTCGTTACTTTTGGAAATAAACAATGATTTATTGGCACTGGCAAAAAATTTTCTGGCGAAAAGCAGTAACTGCACGCCTGCTGTATCTATTTCTGTTATGCGATGTAAATCAAGTGCAATGCTATTGGTCAATTTTTCATGATCGATGAAAAATTCCTGTTTTGCCTGATTGACGTTATATATAGTCAATTCACCTTCAAGTATGAATGTAGAAACTTCCTTGATTTTTTTACGTTCGATTTTCATGGCAGATACCTAGGCAATCAACATGGAAACTGCTTGTAACATCTGTTCCGGACGAAAAGGTTTTACAATCCAGGCTTTGGCGCCAGCTGCTTGACCTTCACGTTTTTTTTCATCCGCACCTTCCGTCGTTAACATAATTACCGGTGTAAATTTGTAATTGGGTTTTTGTTTCATTTCTTTTAAAAAACTGATGCCATCCATGTTCGGCATATTGACATCTGAAATTACCAGATTAATTTTTTGACCATCCAGTTTATTGAGTGCATCCCTGCCATCACTGGCTTCAACCACTGTATATCCTGCACCGCGTAACGCCAGGCCCACGACTTGCCGCACACTGGCGGAGTCATCCACAACTAAAATAATTTTCGACATCGACAACTCCTAGAAAAAAGTAATCTGGGATTCTCCCGGTTTTTTAATATTGGCTACACCGGTATGGACATCTACCTGCTCCAATGTGGTGTAGGTTTTTTGAATTGCATTCAGCCATTGTTGTATGTTCACCGGATCAACCGCTTCACCATTTTCCAAGCGTTTTTCCTGATCGCTGATAACACTCACCAGTTTTTGCATATCATTCGTTACGTGGTTGAGAATCTGGCTAACCCTGTCCTGAAATTGCAAATTCACCAGCACCTCTTCTACGCTGTATTGCACGGCTGAACTTTCTTCTTCCAATACATGCGCCGATTGCAAAATGTTTTCACCCGAGTGACGAAACTGATCCAGCACCTGTGAGATGGAACCTTCGGATTGCAGCAAGCGATTACTGTCTTGCGACGCATAATCAAGAGTGCGATCAAGAGTGGTTTGCAAAGCGGAATTCACTTGTTCAATACGTTTACCAATACGTGCTCCGGTTTCTCCGGATCGGGTAGATAAAGTACGCACTTCATCCGCCACTACCGCAAAACCACGTCCATATTCACCTGCTCGCGCTGCTTCAATTGCCGCGTTCAGTGCCAACAAATTGGTTTGTGATGCTATGCCCGCAACTTCAGCACTCATACCACTGAGCTCATCGGTTATTTTTGACAAGCCTGAAATTTCATTCAGCATTTCATCGCGCTGCTGCATTGCAGCACGCAAAGTGTGGGTAATTTGATTTAGTTCTGTGTTGGCAAATTGAATTACACCGCCCAGGCCCGTATCACCTTTCATGCTATTGGCGGTTGAGCGCGAACTGCTAACGGCAGCTTGCAAGCGTTGATGAATATCTGAAAAACGTCCAACCAGTTCGTTGATACTGGTTTCCAATTGATGCTGCGCCAATTCTGTCTGACGCCTCCAAAGTGGCAATATTTCTTTAAATAATTGTTGGTAATTTTCAACCAATTTTTTACGCACTTCCTGTTGTGGTTGGATTTCCTGTAGTTTTTGTAATGACAGCTGAAGACTATTCAGAGTTTGTCTGTTGGCAATAATGCGCAAACCTAAAAAAATTCCCGTTGCAATTAAAAGCGCCATCAATAACAACCGGCTAATCAATGAAATAGAAGTGTTACTAATAAATAATATCGCTACAATTTCAATAAGGCATATGGATGCAACCGAAAGCCAATCAAATGAGTAGGGTGACGCATAAGAATTAGATCTGGAAGAATTCTGATCCGAATATCCAGTGCTCATTAAAGGTGCCCTTGTTGTTATTGCAGGAAGGATTTATGTAAAAAGTTTCACTTCATATATGAAAGTTCTCTAGGTATAGACCGGGTTCAAAGATGTGTCAAAAGTCACACCTGTCGCAAATTTCATCGGGTTTTTGAGTTTTGGATGGAATGTAAACATGAATTTTTAGTCGGAAAAATAATGGCTTCAACGATGAGTAAGTAATTATTTCTTTTGGGTTGTAAAACGAAAATCCAAAAAGCATTTTTTGAGTATGGCAATTTATTTAACAATATTTATGCGCGTAGATAGTCTGCCAATCGTTAATCCTGTTGCCCAAAACTGAAACAAACCATCTTGGCTTTTTGCCGCTGCC
>CBFGPN010000109.1:0-13173 GCA_965650675.1 uncultured Cellvibrio sp. | reverse complement strand
TCAATTCTGTGTTTAACGGTGGTAACCGACGAATTGAATAACGTGCACCTTTTTCTCTGGCCAGCAAACGCAATTTTTCAAGCCTGCTTTGCTTGCCTCGTGGCTTGAGCGCTATGATAGGAGCCAGAATGAACGCAAACACTCCCAACAATATTAAAAAAAAAGTCATCGCACACTCCGGTTTGAATCAAAAAAAATCCACACTATGCTTAACAGTGGCATCAACATCAAAACATATTCAAAGGAAACTATCATGGCATATTCACACATATTAGTTGGCTTGGATCTATCAGATGATTGCCCCAAAATTTTGGAAAAGGCCGTATCACTTGCCAAAACCTGCAATGCGAAACTCAGTTTGGTACATGTGATAGAACCATTGGCCTTGTCCTATGGTGGTGATTTGGCATTGGATCTTGGCAGTATTCAGGAACAACAAACATCCAACGCGCTGGCATCTTTAAAAAAACTGGCATCCAATATTGATATACCGATCTATCAGGAACATGTTTTGATCGGCCAAACAGCTGCCGAAATGCACTTTCTGGCAAAAGCAGAAAATTGCGATTTGATTCTGGTCGGCAGTCACGGACGAAAAGGTCTTGCGCTTTTATTAGGATCAACATCCAACAGCGTATTGCACGGCGCGCAATGTGATGTATTGGCAGTGTTGGTTAAATGATTACATAGACTCCAACTCGGCCCAACGCTCAAAACTGGCTTCCAGATCTGCTTCTACTTTTGCCAACAAGTTAAGATGGGCATCAATTTCTTTTTGTGGTTTTGAATAAAAGTTCTGATCACCAATATCGGATTGAAGTTTTGATAACTGTTGTTCCAGTTCTTCAATTTTTTGTGGCAGCTCATCAAATTCTTTTTGCAGTTTGTAACTGAGTTTTTTCGGTTTTGATACTGGCGTTTTTGATACAGGTATTGGTTTGACAGCTGTTTCCGATTCTGTTTTTGTCCCTGCTTTTTCTACAGATGAACTGATTTCCGGTTTGACCCATCGCCCACCCTGACGGATCCAATCGTCGTATCCGCCAACGTATTCCTGCAAGTTTCCCTGACCTTCAAATGCAATCACACTGGTCACACAATTATTTAAAAATTCACGATCATGGCTAACCAGTAACAATGTACCTGTGTATTCACCCAGAATACATTCCAATAATTCCAAGGTTTCTACATCAAGATCATTGGTTGGCTCATCCAATACCAATATATTGGCAGGCTTGCTGAATAATTTTGCCAGGAGTACACGATTGCGTTCACCACCGGACAGTGCGCGCAGTGGTGTTCGTGCACGCTCACCACTGAACAGAAAATCGCTTAAATAAGAAAAAATATGTTTTGATTTACCATTGATCTCGATAAATTCACGACCTTCAGCCAGATTATCGACTGCATTGGCATCCAGATTTAATTGGTCGCGTAATTGATCAAAGTAGGCAATTTGTAAATTGGTACCGCGCTTGATACTACCGGATTGCGCTTCAAGATCGCCCAATATCAATTTCAGTAATGTACTTTTACCTGCACCATTTGGTCCAATCAAACCTATTCGATCACCGCGCATAATCCGTGTCGTAAAATTAACAACAATAGGTTTCTCGCCATGTGCAAACGAAACATTATGCAAGTCGGCAACCAATTTTCCTGATGACTCCCCTGCATCCAGATTAAAGCTGGCTTTTGCCTGAACTTCACGACGTGCCGATCTTTCAACACGCAAGGCTTTTAATGCACGAACACGCCCTTCATTTCGTGTGCGACGCGCTTTAATTCCTTGTCGAATCCAAACTTCTTCCTGCGCCAGGCGCTTATCAAACAACTCATTATGTCTTGCTTCATCCGTCAGCATCTGTTCACGATAAGTCAAAAATCCCTGATAATCTCCTGCCCAATAACGTAAATGCCCACGATCCAATTCTGCGATGTGGGTTGCCAATTTTTGTAACAGGGAACGATCATGTGTGATAAAAATCACTGCACCATTAAATGCCAACAATTGATTTTCCAACCACTCAATCGCTTCAATATCCAGATGGTTGGTGGGTTCGTCCAACAATAATACATCGGGATTTTTTACCAGTGTTTTGGCAAGCGCTACCCTGCGTCGCCAGCCACCGGACAATTCACGCATATATTTATCTGCGGGCAATTGCAGACGCGAGAGAATCTCATCCACTTTTTGTTGTAACGCCCAACCATCCTGACGCTCTATTTCTTGCTGGATGCGATTCATTTTTTGCAAGTCGCTCTCGCTTAAATCAGGATTCATCGCGAGTGCATGATAATCAGCCAAAAGTTGACCAACGCCGGGAAATCCATTGGCAACAGAATCAAAAACACGCTGATCATCAGGCTCCGGAAGATCCTGTTCAAGCCTGGCAATCACAATACCTGACTGACGAATGACCTCGCCTTTGTCCAAATCCACGTCACCTGAAATAATTTTCATCAAACTGGATTTACCTGCGCCATTATGGCCGATCAAACAAAGTCGCTGCCCTTTCTCGATGGTTAAATCCACCTCATCCAGAAGAACTTGCAAGCCATAACTCAAGTGTGCTTTTTCAATTTTAATCAGGGACATAATGCAGTTACTGTATTGGATTTAATATCAACAATTGTTTAACAATATTTTCAGTTGGTCAGCTCTGTAAAAAAAGCGTGTGGAGATAAAGAACAGCTGCTATCCTCGCCAAGCCCCAAAACTGTTGCACCATAGTGTTGGCCGGCATGATATACCATTAAAGTTCTTTTGAGGTTCCCATGCGTTTTGTTGTATTTGTTATTGTACTTTTGTTGTATTCCGCTTTTGCAACTGCCCAAACCCCGGAAAAAAAATCCTCTACAAGCCTGACTCCATTACAACAACAAAGGGCGTGGTACCTTGCCGCCGAAAAAGCTTTGTCTAAAAATCAAACAAGCGAATTTCAACGACTCATTTGTAAACTCGGTAACTATCCTTTAAAGCCTTATCTGGAATACAAAGCACTGGTACCCCAATTAGCGAACTTGCCACGCGAAAGAGTTGATAACTTTTTATTCGCCTACCCGAATTCTCTTCTGGCTTCAAAATTAACCCAGCAATGGTTACGACAGCTTGCCATCAAAAAACAGTGGGAAAATTATATTCATTACTACGATTCACGCCTGGCCGATACAGAACTAACTTGCTGGTATCTCGAAGCACGTATGGAAACAGCGGATGAAACTGCTATCAATCAGGTGGAATCAATTTGGAATCAGGAAAAATCACTGCCAGATGCCTGTGACAGGGTTGTGGCTGTATGGAAAAAAAATGGCAGTATGACAAAAGAACTGGTCTGGCAAAGATTTACCAAAGCAGTCGATGCAGGCAACAAAACTCTGGCTAATTTTTTATCCAGCGAATTACCTTCTGCCGAACAAAGTTACGCAGCCGTTTACCAACAAATTAATTCCAGACCACAACTACTCAGTACCAAATCACATTTTAAACACGATAACCCCTGTATGTCAGATGTGATACTCAGAGGAGTCCGCTCATTAGCCGCCAGTAATGCCACCAAAGCCCTGCAATATTTTCAGGAATATTCAACCAGACATCATTTTTCTGCAGAGCAAATAAAATCTGTTGTAACACTGATCGCCAATCAACTGATCAAACAAAAACATATCGATGATGCTATCCGTTTGGTATCTGCGCATGGTGATGTAGATGATGTAGCCTTGCTGGATAATTTGCTACGAGACGCACTCTCCAAACAAGATTGGGAAAGAGTCAATGCCTGGTTACAACGCTACCCTGATGAAATGAAAAAACTGGATCGCTGGCGTTATTGGATGGCGCGAACTATGACAGCACTGGAAATTCACGATTATATGGGTGAAACCAGCACCAACATTTTCGCTGCACTCAGCGCCAACAGAAGCTTCTATGGTTTTATTTCTGCAATGAAGTTACAAACCGCTTTTGGCCTTGCTGATCATTCAATAAAGATGGATCAATTGCAATGGGCCAGCATAGAGTCAAAACCGGGATTTTTGCGCGCCAGAGAGTTTTATTTGACCGGCAATAAAAATGCAGCCAATCAGGAATGGTTTTTCACCGTAAAAAATCTTCCCATTGAAGAAATGATTCATGCGGCTCATCTCGCCGGAAAATGGGGTAATCATTTATTGGCAATCCAAACGCTTGCCACTGCACAATTTTATGATGATCTTACACTGCGATTTCCAATCCAATTTGAAACACTGATTGACGAAGCGGCAAACCAAACCCAGGTAGACAAGCTGTTAATATATTCCGTGATTCGACAGGAAAGTGTTTTTACCGAAGATATCAAATCACCTGCCAATGCTTATGGACTAATGCAACTATTACCTTCAACAGCACAACAGGTTGCCAAACAGTATAAAATCAAATATCAAAAAACGGATCTGGTAAAAGCCAACAAAAATATTCCCCTTGGGAGTCGCTATCTGAAAGATTTACTCAAAAGTTTTGATGGTAATCGCTTGCTGGCAACCGCAGCATACAATGCCGGACCGGGACGTGTCAGGCAATGGTTAAAGCAATCGAATGGAACACTCCCTTTCGATATCTGGGTTGAAATAATTCCATTCAACGAAACACGCCAATATGTACAAAACGTTTTGGCATTTCATGTGATATATGCTTATCGATTGGGTTTACCGCAAGAATTTTTAAACAAACAGGAAGTTGAACAATTATTGTAGTTTTCGAAGGTTAGCGGGTTAAATGCCTTTCCAAAAATAGATTTCCCATTCCCTCCGCCGGAAAATCACAATCAATTCCTACCAACGAACTGGTATTGAATTGAATCCGGTTTTGGGCGAATCCACACAAACGATTGGCCAACACACCAACCAACGGCAAATGGCTGACCAATAATATGTCTGTTGAAGGCAACGTTTCCAAAAAAGAAAATAAACACGGCAGATCAGCTTCCGGTTGCAAATTATCAATAGTCACTATTGATGACAGGTTTAATAATTGACCGGCAATCGATGCTGTTTGTTGTGCACGCACCAATGGACTGACATAAATAGTTTGCACTGATGATAAAACAGGCAAATTACCGGAAATAATTTGCCTGGTCTCTGCAACTCCCTTTTCTGTTAATCGACGTGCACTGTCGTTTACAAGAAGCGATTCAGCGGCTCCATGGCGCAGGATAAAAATCTTCACGATTTTTGCAAAAACTCCACATCGTAATTTTGCTCACCCGTCATCAATTTTAATGCAACATCCTGAATCGCACGCCCCTCGAACAAGATTGCATACAACCCTGAGACTAAAGGCATATAGACATTTAACTCTTCAGCTTTTTGTTTTACCTGTTTCAATGTGTTCACGCCCTCAGCAACCTGTCCTAATTGTTGAACTATCTCATCCAGTTTTTTACCTTGCCCCAATGCAAAACCAACCCTGTAATTGCGACTTAAATCCGATGTGCAAGTTAAAATCAAATCGCCCACACCCGCCAATCCTAAAAATGTCATAGGATCCGAACCCATTTTCTGTGCAAATCGTCCCATCTCTGCAAGGCTTCTGGTTAATAGCATAGCTTGTGTATTGTGCCCTGCTCCCAGAGCCGCCGCCATTCCACATACAATCGCATAAATATTTTTTAACGATCCGCCCAATTCAACACCGTAAGGATCATGGTTGGCGTAAACACGAAATGTTGATGAACTTAAAACCCGCTGAACCAATTGCACAAGATTGCTATCAGTACTGGCAATCACTGTTCCTGTTTGCTGGTACTGAACGATTTCTTTTGCGAAATTAGGCCCACTTAAAACGCCTCGCGGATTATCCGGTAATTCCTGTTTCAATATTTCACTCATTAACGTAAAACTTTCCGGCTCAATTCCTTTCGCGGTTGAAATAATGCCAACACCTTTTGCAACCTTTCCAATCAAATCCTGTGCAATTTGGCGAAATGAATTACTGGGGATGGAAATAAAAATGAGTTCGGCATTTTTTACAGATGCTTGCAAATCAGCACTGAACAACAATCGCGAATCCAAATTAAAACCTGGAAGGTAACGACTGTTTTGTCTTTCCTGACGACATTTGTTTGCTTGTTCCACGGAGCGCATCCACAGAGTTGTTTCATGTCCGTTTGCCGCCAAAATATTGGCGATTGCAGTTCCAAAACTCCCACCACCCAAAACAGCAATTTTTAAGGCTTGATTCATAGAAAAAAATCCGTTAGCTGAAGAAAAAATATGTCTAGTGTTACGTCAAAAAATTCAATATTTACCCATGTTGTAACTTTTTTGCACAAATAATGTAATCAAACTTTTGTCCACAAAATCTGTGGATAACTTGGTGGATACTTTTGGGGAAAATGCCTCAAAGCCGCTAAAATTCTACCCTCAAGTTAAATTGATTAATTTTTAATCACAATAAAAATTTACTTATAATTCAATCAGTTATGTATTTTAACAAGCATCTTTACTACAAAATTATGAAACAAGGGCCAAATTTCAAGGGTTTAGCCGTTCTGATCCAAAGATGTGCATAAAAAAGATCAAGATGTTCCACGAATTCAGCTGGAGTAACCATTTTGTCTTAAATCAAATCGAAATATTTCATATAACAAAAATAGAGTTGCTCTGGATCAGTGCATTATTCAAGCGCCTGAAATCTGCCGTAAGAACCGTTAGAGTAAATCAGTGGGTTCACCCCGGAATTATGGATTTTCACCTGCTCAATTCGGCCCAACAATATTTCGTGGGTTCCATAACTGACCACCTTGTCAGTCCGGCAACAAAAACTGGCTTGAGAGTCAGTCAATAACAACCCGTTATCATCTTCATGCCATTTGCCCAGACTTAGCCTGTCCCTATCTTCATAGCGACCTGCACATAAATTTGATATTTCCGTTTGATCAACATTCAACAGGTTGATTGCAAATCGGGAACCTGCCAGCAGTAATTCTTCGTGACGTTGTATTTGCCGATTAATACACACCAGCAAGGACGGAGGATTATCAGAAACAGAAGTCACAGAAGACACTGTCATCACAAAAGCCTCGCCATCAGACAATCTTGCAGACAGCACACAAACACCCGAGGCCAGTCTTCTCATCCCTTGTTTCATTAGCTGACCTAACTGATTGTCTTGCATAGACTTATGCCTCTTGAAAATGGGCGCCTATTGTGAACAGCTCAATGGAATGACACAAGACGCACGAGAAGCTTGTACAGGCTTTGTTCAAGATTTGTGAATATTGGATTTTCAAAACCAGATGGGCTGATTGCTTTGAAAAATTGTCTGTCTTTTTCGTTGACGACTGAAAATCTCATGGCTATGATGCGCACCACTTAAAACGCAGCGGACATCTTCTGTGTTTTATTCGGAGTGTAGCGCAGCCCGGTAGCGCGTCTGTTTTGGGTGCAGAATGTCGGGGGTTCGAATCCCTCCACTCCGACCACTTTTCTTGAACCTGCCAAGGTTTTATTTCCAGCAATGCGCCCGTAGCTCAGCTGGATAGAGCACCCGCCTTCTAAGCGGGTGGTCGCAGGTTCGAATCCTGCCGGGCGCGCCAAATCAAACTGTTTACCTTTCTATGGTGGCTGTAGCTCAGTTGGTAGAGCCCAGGATTGTGATTCCTGTTGTCGCGGGTTCGATCCCCGTCAGCCACCCCACTATTTTTCTCTTCAATTTTCATTTGAATATCTTGTTGTTTTTGTTGGCGATACGAAATTGCTATGTGAAAATGCCGCCTTATTTTTTAACAGGTAGATTCGGTCATGTCAGCATTAATTCTCGATGGCAAAGCAATTGCCGCTAAAACAGAACAAGAACTTTCTACACGTGTTACAGCATTAAAAACACGCACCAATGGGCAAACACCCATTCTCGCAACCATTCTTGTCGGTGATGATCCCGCTTCTGCGACTTATGTAAAAATGAAAGGCAATGCTTGTACACGTATTGGAATGGAGTCATTAAAAGTTGAATTACCTTCAGACACAACCACAGAACAACTCCTCGCAAAAATTAACGAACTCAATAACAACCCCAATGTACATGGCATTTTGTTGCAGCACCCGGTGCCACATCAAATTGATGAGCGTTTGTGTTTTGATGCCATCAGCGCTGAAAAAGATGTGGATGGTGTGACCTGTCTGGGATTTGGTCGCATGAGCATGGGTGAAGAGGCTTATGGTTGTGCAACACCAAAAGGGATTATGCGTTTGTTGGACGCTTATAAAATTGAAATCGCAGGCAAACATGCTGTGGTTGTCGGCCGCAGCCCTATTCTCGGCAAACCTATGGCGATGATGTTATTAAATGCAAATGCGACAGTAACTATTTGTCATTCACGCACCCAAAATTTACCTGCATTAATTAAACAAGCGGACATAATTGTGGGTGCCGTAGGTAAACCGGAATTTATCAAAGCCGAGTGGATTAAAGACGGCGCGGTTGTAGTTGATGCCGGTTATCACCCCGGTGGTGTTGGTGATATCGAACTGGCACCTTTGGTGAATCGCGTTGCTGCCTACACACCTGTTCCTGGTGGTGTGGGTCCAATGACAATTAATACTTTGATTTATCAATCGGTTGATTCCGGCGAGAAAAAAATTTCCTGATTATTGGATGGGTCGAGAGACCCGCGTTTTCAAGATTGAAAATTTATCCTGTTCAAATTGAGTGCCACATTCCGCGGGTCTCGACCCGCCCTACGAGATATCCAAATGCGGCTCGATAAATTTCTCAGCAACAACACAGCTTACTCGCGCGCTCAAGTTCACCGATTTATTCGTGCAGGCGATGTCAGTGTGAATGGTGAAAGCAAAGTAAAAGCTGATCAAAAAATTTCTGACACTGATCAAATTTATCTTCATCAGGAATTAGTTACAGCTCAATCTGCCCGTTATGTAATGTTAAACAAACCTGCAGGCTATGTTTGCGCCAACCATGACAGCGAAAACCCAACCGTAATTGATTTATTGGATGACATTCGCAAGAGCGATTTACAAATTGTGGGGCGATTGGATAAAGACACTACAGGCTTGGTGTTAATGACTGATGATGGTCAATGGAATCATCAAATAACTGCGCCGGTTTCACACTGCAAAAAAACTTATCTGGTTACCCTCGCCGATCCCATATCAGATGAAACAGCAATGCTATTTGCGCAGGGTGTTTTATTGGATGGTGAAAAAAAATTAACTGCACCTGCCGATTTGAAAATGTTAAGTTCAAACCAGGCCAGACTAACTATTTCCGAAGGAAAATATCACCAGGTAAAACGCATGTTTGCAGCAGTCGGCAATAAAGTGATTTCACTACACCGGGAAAAAATTGGCAATTTAATGCTGGACTCAACTTTGGAGCCTGGACAATACCGATCATTAACACCCACCGAAATTCAAGGAATATTCAATGATTGATCTGGCAAGCCAATGGATTCAACAACAAGTATTCGAATCAGACACAGGTAAAAATCAACTCTGGCTGATGGATGAAAATCTCGCAAACAATATCGCGTTTAATCAATCAGATCGAAAAATTAACATAATCAGTAATCGTTGGGATGTGGCTGAAGAAGCCAAGCAAAAAGGATTTAATGCTGCGTTTAATGATTTTGATTTATCTACAATTTCAGATAACAGCCTGGATGCTGTTTTTTATCGCATATCCAAAGAAAAATCACTAGTCCACCACTTATTTAATCAGACCTGGCGATGCCTGAAACCTGGTGGAAAAATCTATCTGGCGGGATATAAAAATGAAGGCATTAAAACCTATGTTGAGAAACTGGCAACAGTTCTGGGGGACTCGCAAAAAGCGATAAAGAATGGCGCTCTTTATACTGCTCAACTCGCAAAAAATAATATTTATTCAACAGCGAATCATCTGGATGATCAGGACTACATGCATTTGCGTTTGATGATGGACAATCACTCACAAGAGTTTTTCAGCAAACCAGGATTATTTGGCTGGAATAAAATTGATCTTGGCAGTGAACTGTTAGTCAATCACTTGCATAAATTGCCACTGGCAGAAATAGAACCACAAAATTGCCTGGATCTGGGTTGTGGTTATGGCTTTATTACACTGGCAGCAGCAAAACATGTGAATTGTCAGTCCATCAACTCATGGACAATGACCGACAATAACGCTGCTGCAATTATGGCCGCAGATAAAAATCGCGAGCTTTCAGGTTTAAATGGAAAAGTGATTGCCGATAATTGTGCAGCTAACATCAACGAAACCTTCGATTTGATTTTATGTAATCCGCCTTTCCATCAAGGATTTAATCCGGATGCTGATCTCACCGAAAAATTTGTACGCGAAACCAAACGACTTTTATCCAAAAAAGGCATAGCGTTTTTTGTAATCAATCAATTTGTACCGCTGGAAACCAAAGCCAGCGCTTATTTTTCGCAGATAAAAACTCTGCACAAGGAAGCCGGTTTTAAATTAATTAGCTTGCAAAAATAATCCATTTTGCACAAGCAAAAACCAGTCTGGGGAATTATTGAACAAGCCCATGATTATCCCGGGTTTTATATCCAGAATGAGGTTAAAAAGGGTTGACCGAGCCTTTTTGCCTCTATATGATGCGCACCACTTCCGAACAGGAAGTCGTGAATCCGCCTTAGCTCAGTCGGTAGAGCAACGGACTGTTAATCCGTGTGTCGCTGGTTCGATCCCAGCAGGCGGAGCCAAATATAAAAGGCTGCATACTCTCTTTTAAATCAGGTATGCAGCTTTTTTTATGCCTGACGTTTCTGTCAGCTCATTACTTCAGGAGTTAACACCATGTTTAAAGTCAACGAATATTTCAATGGCGCTGTTAAATCCATTGCCTTCCAAACCGAAACCCTGCCCGCTACGATCGGTGTTATGGCTAAAGGCGACTATGAATTCGGTACTGCCCAGCGCGAATATATGACTGTCGTCAGTGGCAGCCTGACTGTAGTTTTACCGGGCGATACCCAATCCAAAACATTCAAAGCTGGCGAAACCTTCATAGTAGAAGCCAACCAACGCTTCAAAGTCAGTGCCCCGGTTGAAACCTCTTACCTCTGCAAATACGAGTAATTCAGGGTGGGCAATACCCACCCCCAACCCGCTCAACGCTTATTGCTTTCACAATATCTGGCAATAACTGAACTCCTTCTCCGGCTCATCAAAAAACCGGTGCAAATTTTCCAACAAACAAATATCCGTTGATAACACTGAATGCGCCAGATTCTCGCGCAAAATCAGCTGTGAGTTTTTCCATTTTTTATGCATGGTAATCGCCCAGATTGATGGCGTGACCGGATCATTTTTTCCAGACAGAATGAGTGTTGGAACCGTTGGTGTATGTGATTGTAAATAGTGTTGCGAGGGTAACTGATGACACAATTGGTATTGCCATTGATCTTTTGTATATTCCGCCATCAGCGGAAAATCGATTAATGATTGCAAATAAACCTGTTCAGATCCCATAGCATTATCCGCACAATCGACTGCTGTGAAGGCGAGGCTATTAAATTGGCTGTTTAAATTTCGGTTCAGATAAGGCTCAATTAATTTTTTCAGGCGCTCTTCTTGTGCCAACCCCGTTTGCCTATTCACCGCATTAATAGCACTGACTATATCCGGCCAATCCCTTGTGTCATAAATAGCCGCAAAAATTGCTGAAACAAAACGATGATCGTTAAGGAGAAAATAAATTGGCGCCTCACCATCCCAACGCTTTATGGTCATAGCAACAGGATTGAATTTTAATTTTTGTAAGGCGGCTACCAATTCTTCTTTTAATTGATCTGAATTTTTTATAAGCCGTTTACAATCTATTTGTTGCATACAACCTTCAAAAAATCCGGACATAGCAGAATCCAATACTTGTGGCCAAGTTTGTACACCGCCATAACCTGCAGGATAAAGAGAATCCAATACCATTGCTTTTAATCCTGATGCAGGTAAAGTTTTTAATTGATGCTCCAGTTCCAATGCCAAACGTGTACCATAGGAAACACCTAAAATATTCCACTGCTGATAATTTAATTGCTGCATTAAATTAACCAGATCACGAGCGGAATTTTGCGTACTAAAATTATTTACCGACAATGCAATATTGTGTTTTTGTAATGAATCAAAACAATTGAGCATAGATTGATTATTAATTTTCAACTCATCAACCAATGCAATATTTTCTTTCCATAATTTTGCTTGCTGCCCATTGTCTGAACAATTTAATTTAGGCAAGCTCAACCCTGTGCCACGATGATCCATTAAAATCAAATCCCGGTTAAGCCTGGCAACAATTAACCAGTTCATCCATTTATCTATCCCCTCCTGATCCAATGCAGCGCCAAGACCGGGACCACCTTGCAAATAAACGACGGGATCAAGCTGATGATCAGTTGATTCATCTTTTATAATAACTACCGGCAAATAAAACTCACCTGTTGATTGCGCTGTTTTTAAATGAAAACATTTAACGGTTTTTTGCCAATCAACAGTAAACCAGCACTGTTTTTGAATCAGACGATAAGCCTGCTGTTTTTTGGATAAATCCTGCTCCAATAAATTCTTAAGCAGAAGCTGCTGATATCCCCAATAGCCTGCGAAAGCCAGGCAACACAAACAGGCAATAATATAGAGTTGCGACCATGTTAATTTCATGGAGCAATCACCTGCCAGAATAAAATCCATAGCTGCGTATAATACGAGCGGGCCGCAAAATGTTTTTTCAATAAGTCGAACATAGTTTTAATACTGATTTATCAGCCTGCCAGTAGCAATTAAGTCGGACGACAGTATAATCGCGCTTTCAATCAGAGGATATTTATGACTGACAATAATCTTCAACTCACGGATTATCGCGAGCAGCATAAAAAACGTCTTTCTTATATGCCATGGCTGTATCACAGTCTGAAGCCTGAACATAAAGAATGGGCTCAAGCGTGGCAAATGGAAATCCAGAATTATTTGTGCAAAATGGAAACTGTCATTTTCGGTAAAGATTGTTTTATTGCACCTGAGGCGAAACTCTTTGCCGAACCCGGGCGTCCCATTGTGTTGGGCGATCATAGTTTCATAGCGGCAGACTGTGTTATCCATGGCCCTGTTGAAATTGGACGGCAGATCACCCGCAAATAATCCGATAGTGATTTGTTGAATGGTAAGATCTCTAT
>CBFGPN010000108.1:0-13177 GCA_965650675.1 uncultured Cellvibrio sp. | reverse complement strand
GAAATCTACCTGATAATGCGGTGCAAGCAGGCTTTCACCTATATCGCGATGAATAACTTCATCATCAACCAATAAAATTGTTTTTATGGGAAGAGTTCTTGGTGATCTTACTGATGTAGCCATACTTGCATCATCAGCTGGATAAGAACTGAAATTGCTTACGCTGTGCAGCACAGACTCGGACAATAAATTTATTTTTTTTTGCGCTACTTCCAGATTTGACAGCATTATTTCTGGTGCACTGACCAATGCATCAATCACTTTTTTATCGTCGGGTAACAGATGCTGTAAATGGGGTGAGTCAGCTAATGTTTTGATTAACTGCGGTAGATGGGATGCCAATAACATGGCTTTCATTTTGGCAATCAGTAACGGAGTAGCGATGTCATGAAATAGTGTTTCGGCACTGTCTGGTTCGGTTTTTCTTGTTTCTGTCATTACTTGCTGACCTTGGGGGTTTTTAATCGTGACGCCATCAGTATGGCAATGTCAATTAATTCACATCATTCAATCACTTCGTTATGAAGATTTAAAGTATTGTTTTAGAGCGCATATTTTTTGAGCATAATGGAATTGGCGTCAAGTTCAAGCCAAAGATGTCACCTATACTATTTATGTGGCACTTAAATCATCATTTGTGATTTTTTGTGCTCATTTCCCACACATTTAATCTGCACTTAGCCAAGAGGTATCATATGTTAACTAATGTCGTTCAAATCCCAAAAAAAACACAAAGTGATTACTACAGTGTAATAGCAAAAGGGCCAATGCTAGACCGGGTGTATTCAATGCGTTATAAAAGCTATAGTGCAGAGGGATATATCGAAGAAAATTCTTCGTTAAAATTTATTGATGAATATGATGACAAACCAAACAGTACTTGTTTTCTTTTATATCATCAAAACAAAGCGATTGGTTCAATGCGAACCTGTGTATTTGATTCCAGCAAGCGCTTGCCCGTTCCTGTTATGGAAGTTTTTGATGAAGAAATTAAAAATACAATTGGTTACGACAGCACATTTGTAGAGGTCAATAAATTTGTAATTGATCCATCTTTTCAACGTAAAGGTGGAGTAGAAGCGCGTATGCTGTTGGTGGGAACAGTTGTAGAAGAAGCGATTCGCAAAGGCTCATCAAGTATTGTAATAGCGGTAAGGCCTGCGCACGTGCGGTTTTATACAATGTTAGGCTGTCATCAGATATCGGATGCAAAATCATATCCTCACTTAAGTTTTAAAACAGTGTTGATGGCGTGCACCGATATTCAATGGTCAAGAAATTTTATTAGAAGCAAAGTTGATGTGGTAGAGAAATACGATGATCCAGTACTTAATTACGGCAATTATTGATATCGTCGTCGGGATTCTGGCCTTTTCCAAAAAAGACAATCCCGCAGCCAAAGCTCTTGCGTTCACTGTGTTTAGCTTGGGCGTTTGGTCGCTTGAGCTTTATTTGCTCACCGTGATAAAGAACGTTGATATCTTGAACGTTCTTTTTCACATCACGCGCTGGGGCATGTTTTTTATACCTGCAACATTTGCATTTTTAACCTGGAGATTGATCGGAAGTCGCTCGCAAAAATTTAAAAACTGGGTTGTTATCCCCGGCTTTGTGATGAGCATATTACTCTCGTTTGTTAACACATTTATTTTTCCTTCCACGTTAAAGCAAGTGGATGGAGGATATCTACCCAACACAGACCCAATTTTTTATTTGTTTTTAATCAGTTTTATATGGTCATTTGTAGGATCTATAGGAATAGTGTTCGCCTCCTATAACTCATCATCCAACAGAGAAAAACAAAGATTAAAGTGGTTATTCATCACACTCTGTGTGAGCTTTACTGGTGGTGTGTTGGGAATCACATCCATGCCCAGTGAGTTTTATCTGTCAAGATTCGTTGGCTCTATAACCAATGTTGTTTTCGTCGCTTTATTATTTTATTCAACAATCCAGCACAATCTAATGGACTTCAGACTGGCACTGAGTGTCGGTTTGTCAAAAGCTATTTTGTTAGGCTTCTTTATTTGGTTGTATTTTGTCGTGACGTCAGTAGTCGGAGACCATACAGAGTCTGTAGGTGGCGTATTAATTTTATTGTTATTTGTAGCATTAATTTTGGAGGCTTATCCAAGATTATTAAAATGGATTTTGCCCAATGCCAAGAAAATTTTAGCTAAACATGGCTATGAATTTGATCAGGTCAAAGAAGATACCGAAACTGCTCTGAGAGATTCAATCAACTTCTCCATGATGATTGAGGTGCTTGATCATTTATTTTTAAAAGTGCTCAGATTAAATAGTTACAAAATTCTGATGATCAGGCAGCAGGTAGAATCGGTAGATAGTGATATCAACAATAGATTGAACAGTTTGCCCTTTGAACTCATTAACGAAAATGAACCGCTGGTAAATTACTGTACTCAACAAGCACAATTAATCATGGCAGATGAAATGCCGGATTTTATTCGCCATGAAATAGCAAAGCATAATGCAGGTTTATGTTTCCCCGTACTGTCAGAACACAAAACGCTTGCCATTCTGTTAGTCGGCGAACCTACACATTTTTCTTATTATCGCTACGATGACATGAAAGTGTTTGAATGGTTGCAAACAGAGTTGGAGCAAGTATTTAGTCGCGTTATTCGCCTGAATAACATGCATGAACAATTGGGCGAGGCTAAAAAAACCTTGTCTATGCTCAATTTGATGAATCACTATCACCACGATATCAAAGCCCCTTTTGCTATTATCGATGGCATTTTGTCAAATGACATTTATGATCGCGATAAACAGCTGGACATAGTATTGGCGCAAGTCGAACGCGGCTCCAAGCTGATCGCAACAATGGCCGGTATTTTGGGTGGACACCATAAACGGCAAATTCAATCCTGCTCTCTGGAAACACTGGTTCAGGATTGTCTCTATCTGTTCGAAAAATCATTTGACCACATTGAATACGAGCTAAGCGGAATTCCTGATATTGAAGGTGACGCAGAAGATTTAAAAATTCTCTTTATTAATTTAATTAAAAATGCTTCTGAAGCTCGCCGTGACGACGCAGAATTAACAATCAAAATAAAATCCTGGGCTGAAAATAATAATGTCTACTTTTCCATCTCGGACAATGGTAGCGGTATGACCGAAAAGCAACTGGCTAATTTATGGGAAGCAGGCGTTAGCAAGAAAAAATTTGGTAATGGTATTGGCATGCAGGCCATTAAGCGTATCGTCGATGAACATAATGCGCATATTGAAGTAACAAGCGAAGTTGCAAAAGGATCCAAATTCACACTGTGCTTTTCTGCTTCCCAGATTGCCCATGATGATGAAGACAATACGCATACCACAAAAGACGAACTCGCAGAAAGGCGAGTCGTCAGTCTGTTGGAGAAGAGAAAATAGCTTGTGATTGTTTAGAAAAATTGATTTTCATTCTCGCAAATAAAAAATGGCGTATCTTTCTTCGGTTTGCTTGCTTAATTAATGCTTTTTCATTACTTTCGTGCCACAGGCTGGCACTATTGAGGTGTTCAAACCTTGAGTGTTCGTGTGATGTTTGTCGGAAAATAGAGGCCAAAAGACTGGTTTCACTCAGGATGATTGGCTACCAAAGGAATAAACCATGGTTAATGTCTTTCTATGAAAACAGAACAAAAGAAGGGAAAAGAATCAGGAGGATTTCTTAGTACAGAGAGGGGAAAGACCAAGTCGAATGCTATTTCGGCTCCTTCTATTGAACTGCCCAAAGGTGGTGGCGCCATCAAGGGCATTGATGAGAAATTTTCTGTTAATGCTGTCAATGGAACTGCTGGCTTTTCAATTCCATTGCCATTTTCCCCTGCACGAGGTAATTCGCCTGCGTTAAATCTATCCTATAGCTCCGGTGCAGGTAACGGTGTTTTTGGTTTGGGTTGGAACTTGTCTTTAGCCTCTATAAAACGCAAAACTGATAAAAAACTTCCACAGTATCTGGATACTATCGATTCCGATATTTTTCTTTTTTCTGAAGCAGAAGATCTTGTTCCCGAATTCGCTAAAAATCCCGACGGTAGTTTTCCAAAAGACGCAAATGGAAATTATCGGATCAAAGAAGCTTCTTCGTTAGATGATCAATACCTCATCCGATATTACAAACCACGTATCGAAGGTTTATTCGCTCGAATTGAACGATGGCAACACAAAAATAGCCATATTTTGAAGTGGCGAGTCATTACCAAAGACAACGTCACCACGCTATTTGGTTGGAGCAATAACTCTGTTATTTCTCATCCTGAAGATGACAAAAAGGTATACGAATGGTTACCTGAATTTGTTTTTGATGATAAAGGAAACTGTACGCACTACCTCTACAAAAAAGAAGATAGTAAAGGTCTCAATGCTAACCTGTTACATCAAAATAACCGGATGAAGGCTGGCAAAATTACCTACACCAATTTCTATATTGAAAAAGTGCTTTACGGTAATAAAACACCCTATAAGAAATTCGATGATCCTTTTCCAGCAGAAGCAGATTATTTTTTCCAAACGGTATTCGATTATGGTGAATACGATACTAACGCTCCATTCAATAAAATCAACGACTGGCAATTCAGGTCAGATGCTTTTTCAGATTATAAATCCGGTTTTGAAATAAGAACTACACGACTTTGCAACAGAGTATTGCTGTTTCACAATTTCACAGAACTGTCTGGTGGTTCAGCCTTGGTAAAATCAATTAATTTTGAATACACAGACAACCAGCAAAAAAGTTTTACCTTTCTTAAATCCATCACATCCTTTGGCTATATTAAAAAACCAGATGGCAGCTATACCCAAAAAAGTTTACCGGCTACAGAGTTTGACTATCAAAAACATACCTGGAACTATGAGGTTAAGTCTATATCATCAGATGATCTCGTTCACGACCCGGTCGGGTTAGATGAATCCGATTATCAATTTACCGATTTATTCAATGAAGGGCTTTCCGGAATTTTAACCGAACAAGCGGGCGGTTGGTTTTATAAACATAATTTGGGGCAAGGGCAATTCGCACAGGCCAAATTGGTTTCACCAAAACCTTCGTTTGCTGGTTTAGGCTCAGGATTGCAACTGTTGGATTTGGATGCTGATGGCGGCAAGCAATTAGTTAATCTTGGCCAGCAACCGAAAGGCTATTTTGAATTGAATGACGAAGAAGAATGGCAACCATTCCGTCATTTCGCACATATCGCCAATATCAACCTTAATGATGCAAATAGCCGCATGCTGGATCTTAACGGTGACGGCAAAGCGGATGTGTTGATTACTGAAGATCATGTATTTACCTGGTATGAGTCCTTAGGTCGAAAAGGCTATTCTGCAGCTAAAAAAACGATAAAGGTTTTCGATGAAGAAGCAGGGCCTCACATCGTCTTTGCAGATGAAAAACAATCTATTTTTCTGGCAGATATGTCGGGTGATGGCCTGACGGATATTGTCAGAATTCGCAATGGCGAAGTGTGTTACTGGCCCAATTTGGGATATGGAAAATTCGGTACAAAAGTCGCGATGGATCATGCCCCTTTATTTGATCATTGCGATGCTTTTAATCCCACCTATTTGCGTTTGGCAGATATTGATGGTTCCGGCACAACCGATATTATTTACCTTGCCAAAAATAAATTTAGTTGTTGGATGAATTTGAGTGGTAACACTTTTAGTCACACACCATTCGAGATCACAAATTTTCCGGAAATTCATAACCAGGCCAAAATCACGATAACTGATTTATTGGGCACAGGTGTGGCCTGCATAGTCTGGTCAAGTCGTTTAAGCAAAAACGCAGGATCACCGTTACGTTATATCGATCTGATGAGTAGCAAAAAACCGCACGTCATGATCAGTTACAAAAACAACCTGGGTAAAGAAGTTTCCCTGGAATACACGCCATCAACCCAATTTTATTTGGAAGATAAAAAAAACGGAAAGCCCTGGATTACCAAACTGCATTTCCCGGTGCAATGCATTTCCAAAACTGAAACACGAGATCGAATTTCCGGATACCGCTTTGTCAGTTCCTATAAATATCATCATGGCTATTACGATCATGCAGAACGTGAATTCCGCGGTTTTGGTATGGTTGAGCAAAGCGATAGCGAAAGCTTTGACCATTGGGTTAAGGGCAATGCGACAAATATTTCTGACAAAACCCTGCATCAAGAACCCGTCATTACTAAATCCTGGTTTCATACCGGTGCATTTTTGACGAGAGAAAAAATCCTGGGGCAATTTGTCAGTGATTATTGGTATGAAGAAATGCGGCGGCAGGGATTCGACGTTGTGAATCTTGAAACGCCTTTGCAAGATGCCCGGTTAATTGTTGCTCCCGGCCTGGATGATTCATTGTTGACGCAACTTGGTTTTGATGAGTGGCGCGAAGCGTTGCGGGCTTGTAAAGGCATGAGCCTTCGTGCCGAAGTATTTGCACATGATGCATCCGTAAATAACCCAACAAAAGAACAGCAAAAAAAAGCTTTAACGCCTTATTCAGTTACAACGCATAACTGCGTCATTGAACTATTACAACCTAAAGGACAAAACCCTTTTGCTATTTTTATTGTCAAAGAAAGTGAAGCAATTAATTACAGCTACGAACGACAAACCGATGACCCGAGAATTGCTCATACCCTGAATATCAAACTGGATGAATATGGCAATGTATTGGAATCAGCCTCGGTTGTTTATCCACGTTTAAAAACGGATGTGAATCTACCCGTATCTACCCGGCAAGTGCAAAACCATACTCTGATTACCTATACCAAAAATTACTTTACTAACGACATTAATACATCGGAAGTAAATCGACTAGGATTGCCGTCAGCCACGGAAACTTACGAGCTTAATGGTGTAGCAAAATCAGGAACTTTATTTGGGGTTAAAGATTTTGAAAATATTCTCGATAGAGCCACTGCCCTGGAGTATAGGCAGCTCGACAGTAATCCAGGGCAGGGGATACCGAAAAAAAGATTGATTGAAAAAATTTGCACACTTTATCGCGGTAATAACCTGACTTCGCCTTTAGCTTTGCACACACTTGAATCGCTGGCTTTGCCTTTCGAAAGTTATCAATTGGCTTACACGCCAGATCTGTTAACTGACATCTATGCAGGTAAAGTTGATTCATCGTTAATGCTGGAAAGTAAATTTACCCAACTTGGTGGAGATGGCAATTGGTGGATTCGCTCCGGTACCACGCAATATATTGAGGCCACAGAAAATACACTCGATGCACAAAATCGTTTTTATATGCCGGTTTCCTATATTGATCCCTTCGGTGCAAAATCCAGGGTGCGATATTTCGGAAACTATTTTCTGTTCATCGAAGAAACTGAAGATGCCATCGGCAATAAGCAAAAAGTTGAGCAATTCAATTTCCGTACTTTATCGCCGAAGCGTATGCAGGATGCCAACGGTAATTTTTCAGAAGTCATAGTAGATGAATTAGGCATGGTTAAAGCCCTGGCTATATTAGGTAAAGGTAATGAAGCCGATGATTTGAATGGGTTGAATGAATTTACCGATGGCTCGGAAACTATTGTGGTCGATAATTTTTTCCAGTCTCCGATATCAGATCTGCTCGTTTCACATGGCAAAAATTTATTGCAACACGCCACCGCCCGTTTTGTATACGACTTAAATAGCTACCAAAATTCTGGCAAGCCTGTTGTGGTTGCGTCCATTCTGCGTGAAGAACATTTCAAGAAAAACAACAATGCACCGGTGCAATTAAGCTTTGAATATTCCAATGGCGTGGGCCAGGTTGTCATGAAAAAAGCACAAGCCGAACCGGGAATGGCGAAACAGGTCAAGATTAAAAATGACAACAGTATTGAAATAAACGAGGTGAACACTTCAGCGCAAAATCCCAGGCAATTACGCTGGATCGGTAATGGCCGCACAGTGCTGAATAACAAAGGCAATGCCGTTAAGCAATACGAACCTTATTTTTCTGTCACGCATCACTATGAGGACCAGAAAGAATTAGTGGAAACTGGCGTGACTCCTTTGATGTATTACGACGCTCCGGGGCGTTTAATCAAAACCGAATTACCTGATGGTACTTTTTCACGAACTGAATTTGATTCCTGGCAACAAAAAATTTTTGATCCCAACGATACGGTTTTGGAATCCGAGTGGTATCGAAAACGAAGCAATCACTTGATTGATACAGAATTAATTTCTGCGGGCAAAGATCCCGACAAAGAAAAACAAGCGGCCGAGCAAGCCGCTAAACATGCCAACACACCAGGCACGCAATATTTCGACACCTTGGGCCGACCAATTTTATCGGTTGAACACAATCGCAGTACCAGCAATGGCGCGGATGAGTTTTATTTCACCCAATTGGAACTGGACATTGAAGGCAACCTGCGTAAAGTCATCGATGCGCGCGGCAATGTTGTAATGCAATACAAATACGACATGCTTGGCAATAAGGTATACCAAAAAAGTATGGATGCCGGTCAACGCTGGTTGCTAATTAATGTCATGGGTAATCCACTTCGCACCTGGGACGAACGCAATCACGAATTCCAATATTTTTACGACATACTGCATAGGCCCTCGCACAGCAAAGTTATTGGTGGCGATGGTGGTGTAGTGTTGAACCATATCTTCGAACGAATTTTTTACGGTGAAGATGAACCCGACCCGGAAATAAAAAACCTGCGTGGTAAAATTGTTAAGCATTTCGATACCGGTGGTGTCATCGAAACACCAGAGTACGATTTTAAAGGGCAACCAATATCAACTACACGAAAATTATTTAAAAATTACCACAATGTCGCCAACTGGATTGACGCCAATCTACTCAACGATTTGGAAACTGACAGCTTCACGTTTACTACTAATACCGATGCATTGGGGCGCATCACCAAACAAACCGCTCCGGATGGCAGCGTTATTACTCCCTCGTACAATGAAGCTGGTTTACTTAATGCCGAAACCGTCAAGCATCCACATCTTTCCAATCCAAGCCTATACATCAAAGACATTGACTACAACGAAAAAGGCCAGCGCAACAAAATTATTTATGGCAATAATGTTGTTGGTGAGTTTACCTATGATCAAGAAACTTTCCGTTTAATCCGCCTGGAAACCAAACGCCAAAATAATGAACCTTTACAGGATTGGCGTTACACTTTTGATCCAGCAGGTAACATCACGCACATCGAAGATAAAATTGCTCCAACGATATTTTTTAAAAATCAGGAAATCAGCAGTGTTGCTCAGTATCGTTACGATGCTTTATATCGCTTGGCCGAAGCCAGCGGAAGGGAAAACGATAAGCCCTTAACATTTGATGGCAACGATAATTGGAATGATGCTGCTTATGTGCAGCAGCTAAATCCCGGCGATCCGTTAGCAATGCGCAATTACACACAACATTATCAATACGATGCCGTTGGCAATATTTTGCAAATGAAGCACCAAGCCTCAGGTAATGCCTGGGTGCGCAATTACAATTATCAGGGAAATAACAATCGGCTCATCAGCACGCAAATTGGTGCAAATACTTATTTATATCCACATCACACTCAACACGGCTTTATGAGTGCCATGCCGCACTTGGAAGAAATCGGTTGGAATTTTAAGGAAGAATTAATCAAAACTATTCGCCAGCGCCGTACTGACGGCGGTACGCCCGAAACCACCTATTACCAATACGATGGCCAAGGCCAGCGTATTCGAAAACTCACAGAAAATACTGCAAATCCCGGTGCTACACCGACTAAAAAAGACGAGCGAATTTATATCGCCGGTTTTGAAATTTATAAACAGCACAGCGGTGCTGATGCGGGACTTGAACGCACAAGTTTGAGTTTAATGGATCAACAGCATCGCTTTGTGATGATCGATACTGAAACCAAAATCAGAACGATTTTAGGAATTCAGGCAGGGCGAACCAGTCCCGAACAAACAATTCGCTATCAATTGCATAACCATTTGGGGTCGGCATCGTTGGAATTGGATGAAGCCGCGCAGGTAATCAGTTATGAAGAATTTCATCCTTACGGAACAACCGCGTTTCAAGCGAAAAATGCTTCGATTAAATCAGCAGCGAAACGTTATCGATATACGGGAATAGAGCGTGATGAGGAGAGCGGGTTGGAATATCACTCGGCTCGGTATTATTTGCCTTGGTTGGGGAGATGGATAAGTGCTGATCCGATTGGGATTGGTGGGGGAATGCACAGATTCACTTATGTTCATAATAATCCGATTAAGTTTATTGATAAAAATGGACATCAAGCAACGGCTCCTTCTCCAGTAGTTCCGGTACAGAGTCCTAGTACTCCTTCATATCCCATGAATGATGTCTCCCCACAGGGTTGGAAACCCAATTGGGATCCGAATAATTACAGCCCCCCTAATTATAGCCCCTCAGCCCCGTTATCTGAGCCGAATATTACTCCAAAAGTAGCTCCTGGTATTGGCGCTGTTTTTTTGAGTGGTCCTTTTTTAATTGGTGCTGCTGTTTTTGCTGTCATTATGACATGGCATACCAACAAACCTCATACGAATGAATACGTAGATCCCGATACAGGGGAAAAACAAACGTTTAAAACCTACGAAGATAGAGATTCATACTTGCGTCAGAAATCTATGGAGAAAAAAATTGCTCCAGGTGTCGGTGATTCATCAGTTAAGAGAGAAGCACCTAGCGCTACTATAGGAGAGAAAATAGAAGCTCCATCGAAAGATAAAAAAGAACCGATAACAGCTCCTGCATCGAAAGGGTTGCATGACGCGGCGATACTTCCAAGTGAAAATGGGAAAACCGATAATGCAGTTTTAGCTGCTGATCCTAACCGTTCATCAGCAGCACAAACAGCAAAAGATGCTAGAGACACGGGATTATTAGATAAAAATAAAGGCCAGCTAGGTTTTGGTAGCCATTCCACAGCAAGAACAACCAAGGCTTCATTAGGTTTAGTAGAACATGAATCTGCGCATATTGTTCCCCAAGTTGTATATCGTTTATTGAAGAAAAGTCCTGGTAAAGCTCTTACATTAAATTTACCGGAGGGTGCACATGCAGCAATGGATTCTAAATGGATTCCCAAATGGAATGCTGCAGTATCACAGGGCAATCAAATAACCGCTGGAGATCTACATAAATGGATAAGTGAAGGCATAGAAAATATTCCAGATTCTGATCTGTCACCCGCACAAAAAAGCACGCTGGAATGGCGTTTACAACAAGAACTAAACGGAGAGCTGGGGTTGACATCAAATAGCGTGCTTGTATTCAAAAGGTAAGTCACCGCCTGAGTTAATTGGGATGGATTAAATAGTACGGAGCAATGCAGGAACGGAATAGAGAAGCGTATGTCATGCACTCAGAAAGAAGACATGTCTAAAATATTTGAACGTAATTGAATAAAGGCAATCTATTTTTAATTAGCTTCCACCTTATTAAGGAGAACATGATGCCCGCAACAAACGATACTCCGCAATTCGATCCTAAAATCAAATTTTTTAACTTTGATTTGACCGAGCAAAAACAAAAAGTTTTTGCCGATGTTTTCACTCAGCATAAAGGAGATTGGCGAGCCATCAAATCCGAATTAAAGGACAAGGAAGGGTTTAATGATCAGTTAATTGGAAAGTTGGAGTTTACGCATAATTTGGCTGCGTGGAGTAACAGTAACGATAAGCTTGTTAAGTTATTTCAGGAAGATGACAACACTAATTCAATGCGTGATATTGCTTTAACGTTGGATAAAACTGCATTTATCGATAAAGTCAAAAATCTTGTAGCAGAAGGATCGGCAGAAGAAAAACAAACCTTTGCCATTAACTTGCGCCGCAACTTATTCACACTGGAACCCACGGCGTTGTTGATCAACATGGTTAAAGACCCGAAGGTTCCGTTTTTAAATGATGCGACAGGAACGAATATCGCTACTGTCTTAACTAAACATCCTGATTTCAATATCAAAACCACTTCTGTTTACGAACTGATAAAAAACGAAGATGCTTTTAAAGATATTTCCGTTGAAGATCAAGACGCTGTTAAAACCCAATTAAAAACCTTGCAACGTATTAGCGCTGTCAGTCATGACCCGGATGTGGTGCCTGTGTTGTACAACGCTAAAATCCATTCGGCTCTGCAAATTTCGGAGATGCCTCAACAGCAATTTATGGCAGCGCTCAGTGAGAGTGGGCTGGATGGAAATATTCTGGCGCAAATACATCATAATGCGCAGCAAACACGGGTACGTAACGAGCAATTTATGGTGTCGGTGCGGGAAGCTGCCAAACCGACAGGCGTCGCCTTGATCGATAAAAGTTTAAATTCCTATATTCATCCGCAGGCGCAAGCTATGAGACCGTTAAGTAGTGCGGTTGTAATAGAGAAGTCCAGGGAAGAGCATGCAAAAGGATTGATCGAAAAACATAATTTATCGTGGGATTTATTATTTGCTGATTCTGATTTTTGCGAATGTGGTGAATGTAATTCGGTCTATAGTCCGGCCGCCTATTTTGTCGAGCTGCTAAATTATCTGCGTAATAACAACCTCAATCCTGATGAAACAGGATCTCTCGCCAAAAAAGCAGATCCAAAAGATATTTCAGGCACACCACTGGAAAAACTATTTGATCGCAGACCTGATTTAGGTTGCCTGGAACTAACTTGCCAGAATTCATTCACCATAATTCCCTATGTGGATTTAGTAAACGAGGTGATGGAAAACTATGTCGCGTTTAAAAAGCTGAAGCCTTTCAATGTGAAAGACGAAACCAGCAGTGAATTGCTGGCTGAACCACAACATACGGAATACAAGGCTTATTGTATTTTAAAAGACGAAGTTTATCCCTTTACCTTGCCTTATCATCAGCCAATTGATGCTGCCAGGATTTATCTAAAATTTTTGGATGCCAGCCGTCATGAGGTGATCAGCACTTTCCGAAAAAATAACACTGGAGCAGATGTAGAGTTAACACAACTAAAGGATCAAACACTTGATCGCGCGGCTGACGCTGAATATTTGGGTATGACCAAGGAAGAATACGTCATTCTGACAAAAGAATGTTTTGAAAGCATAGAATTGATGCGGAAATTAAAAAACAATCCAGCGCTGACGAAAGACGAGTATTGGACATTAGTTGGCGGTAAACCGGTACATGAATATTACGGCTATACCGATGA
>CBFGPN010000107.1:0-13295 GCA_965650675.1 uncultured Cellvibrio sp. | reverse complement strand
GGAGATTGAGGCCAAGTGGCGGTCGGCGGGCCAGACGGGCTACCGCATCGAGGTGACTGATGGCGGTAACGTCTCAGGTGCCAGATCCTTTACTGCAGCAACTCACACTGAAATTAACACTATCATCGCCAACGCACGTCTTGATGCGAATGGCAGCAAAGTCACCGGCGGTGCCTACCCTGTCATCATTACCTATACAGGCAATGAAGATTCTCTCATTAACCAGATAATCAAAGACCATACAGTTGATTCATCGGGCAATTGTCCGAAGCCTCACTGGAATGATGCCTATCGTGAAGTCCAAATCAAGGAATTCACCAAGGGTGTTACGATTATTGGTGCCAATGGCTCGTCAGCCAACTTTGGTATTACCTTGATCAAGAGCAGTAATGTCATTATTCGCAATATGAAAATTGGTGCACTTGGCGGCGCCAATAGTGATGCGGATATGATTCGTATTGATACCACTTCCAACGTCTGGATTGATCATAACGAATTGTTCGCAGTGAACAACGAATGTAATGGTTCACCTGATGGTGATTTGACTTTTGAAAGTGCGCTCGACATTAAAAAAGATTCGCACAACATCACAGTTTCATACAACGTGATTCGCGACAGCAAAAAAGTTGGTCTGGATGGTTCAAGCAGCAGTGATATTGCCGGTGGCCGTGAAATTACCTTTCACCACAATATTTATCGAAATGTAAATGCCCGTTTACCTCTGCAGCGTGGTGGTTGGACACATATGTACAACAACCTGTATGACGGTATTACAGGTTCTGGTATCAACGTTCGTCAGGGAGGCTATGCGCTGATCGAGAGCAACTGGTTCCAAAATGCATTGAACCCTGTGACATGCCGCTATGACAGCAGCAACTGTGGTTTCTGGGATCTTCGTAATAACAACATCCGCACGCCAGGTGACTTCGCTACTTACAACATTACCTGGACAAGCGGTGGAACTGTAGATGCAACCAACTGGACCACAACTGCTACTTTCCCTAAAACGCTGACCTATTCCTATTCACCTGTGACCCCACAATGTGTGAAGGATAAATTGGCTGAATACGCTGGTGTTGGTAAGAATGGTGCTCAATTGACAGCCAGTGCCTGTGGAACTACTACCTCTTCAAGTTCTTCATCCAGTCGTTCATCAAGTCTGTCCAGTTCAAGCCGTTCATCCAGCGTAACTGTGGTTTCTTCAAGCCGTTCAAGCTCTGTGTCGTCATCCAGCCGCTCATCGAGCTCAAGCCGTTCTTCAAGTTCAAGTCGCTCTTCAAGCTCTACTAGCTCTGCTGGTTCTGCTCCAGTGTTGGGTGGTACAGGTGATTATCCAAGTGGATTCTCCAAGTGTGCTGATTTGGGTGAAACCTGTGCTGTAGACTCGGGTGATGGTTGGGTTGCATTTGGCCGTAAAGGTAAGTGGGTCACCAAGCGTGTTTCAGTACCAGGTTCTATAGCTTGTACTGTTGCTGCTTTCGGTTCTGATCCTGGTGGCAATCCAAACAAATGTTCATACAAGCGTTAATATCGATTCAAGATCACAAACAAAGCGGCTTTTGCCGCTTTGTTTGTTTTTGCCGGATGAGATTACGATTGATATTTAAAGGAAACATATTTATTGCTTGTCAGCAAGAATTGAAGGTTTGATATCTGACAGTCTGGTGCAACCCGAGAGCCCCATAGCAACACGCATTTCTTTCGCAAAAATATCCAGGATTTCTTTGACTCCGCGTTTTTGTCGTGCAGCAAGGGCGTATACCCAGGGTCGTCCTATCATGACCATTTTGGCTCCCAAAGCCATGGCCCTGACAATATCCAGTCCTGAGCGAACCCCGGAATCCAGAATCAGGGGTAATTGATCACCAACGGCATCGGCAATTTGTGGTAACGCTTTAATTGAGGAAAGCGCTCCATCCAGTTGGCGGCCACCATGATTTGAAACTATCAGCCCAGTGCAACCTATAGTGGCAGCTTGTTTTGCGTCCTCAGGATCGAGTACGCCTTTAATAATGAAGTTACCGTCCCATTCGCTGCGTACCTGATCTATATCAGCCCAGGTAACCCTTGGATCAAAATTGTTGCCAAGCCAGGTCCAGAATTCATCTATTCCGGCTTTCTCACCGAGGATGTGTGAAATATTGCCGAGGTTATGAGGTTTTCCATTCAAGCCTACATCCCATGCCCAATGGGGTCGGGTTAATACTTGTTTGACGCGGGTTAGTTTGCGTTGCCACATGCTGCCACTGGAAAGGCCAGATCGCATATCCCTGTATCGGGTTGCGGGTATCGGCATATCGACGGTGAAGAGCAGGGTATTGCAGCCTGTGGCTTTGGCACGAGCCAGCATTTCGCGGACAAATCCCCTATCACGAATCATGTAGAGCTGGAACCAGAAAGGGTTTTTAACACCAGCCCGGACTTCTTCGACTGAGCAGGCCGATACGGTAGAAAGACAAAATGGAATTCCGGCTTCTTCTGCTGCCTGGGCTGCCTGAACTTCACCACGTCTGGCATTCAAACCTGCAATGCCGACGGGGGATAATCCTAATGGCATGGAAAAGGTTTGCCCGAACAGGTTGGTTTCGGTGTTGATGTTGGAAATATCACGCAGAACCCGTTGGCGTAATGAAATGGTTTGCAAATCGGATTCGTTATTTCGTAGAGTCGTTTCGCTAAACGCACCACCATCAATATATTCAAATAAAAAATGTGGGAGGCGTTTGCGAGCCAGCTGTCGGTAATCATCAATGTTGGCAAGTATCATAAGAAAATCAGTTGGTTATTGATTGAAAGGGATAGGTGAAAACATGTTAATATCTTTCACTTATAAACTGTGTTTTATATATAAATAATAAAGAGCAATAAACCTCCGGAGACAAAATGAACAATAACAACAATCGATTTCTACTGCTGTTACCCATAATCCTGGTGATTAGTCTTTTCTTTTTGTGGGGTATGGCGAATAGCCTGAACGATATCCTGATTACCCAATTCAAAAAAGTCTTCACCTTGTCAGATTTTAAAGCCGGATTGGTTCAGTCGGCTTTTTACACGGGTTATTTTGTATTTTCCATACCTGCTGCACTTTGGATGAAAAGATTCGGTTACAAGGCGGCGGTTATTTTTGGTTTATTACTTTATTCATTAGGTGCTTTTTTGTTTTATCCGGCAGCTTCGGAGCGCGAGTATGTACTTTTTCTGGGGGCACTGTTTGTGATCGCCAGTGGTTTGGCATTTCTGGAAACCTCTGCCAATCCTTTAATTGTCGCTATGGGCGATCCTTCAACTGCAGCAAGACGTTTGAACTTTGCCCAATCGTTCAATCCTTTTGGTTGTATTGCCGGAATTTTAATCGGTCGTGAATTTATTCTTTCCGGTCATGAGCCCACAGCAGGGGAATTGGCCGTTATGACAGCGGATCAGTTGGAACATTTTTATCAGACAGAATCCCATGCGGTGCAGGGCCCCTATCTGGTGTTGGGATTAGTGGTGTTGGTTTGGGCATTGTTGATACTTTGGGTGAAATTTCCCGCTATAGCGACTCAGGCTGCAAAGGATGAAGGGGCTGGCAGCTGGGTAGACTACAAAAATTTGTTAGGCAACCGCCGCTTTATGTTTGGTGTCGCAGCACAGTTTTTTTATGTGGGAGCCCAGGTGTGCATATGGAGTTACTTGATTCGTTATGGTCAGGAAGCAGTTCCCGGTACAGGTGAAAAAACCCTGGCGGATTATCTGATGGCCGCATTGATCATTTTTATGTTGGGACGTTTTGTATCTACCGCCTTGATGACACGCTTCAGTGCCTCCCGTTTAATGTGTATTTATGCTGTTATCAATATGATTCTCTGTGGCTATGCCATAGTGGTGCCCAGCCATTCCGGTCTTTTGGCATTAACAGCAACCGGATTTTTTATGTCCCTGATGTTCCCCACTATTTTTGCCCTGGCTTTGCGCAACCTGGGTGCTCAGGCCAAGGCTGGATCTTCCTTGTTGGTGATGGCCATTATCGGTGGGGCAGTATTGACGGCATTAATGGGGCTTGTATCTGATTTGACCTCTATTCATATTGCAGTGATTGTTCCTCTGGTTTGCTTCCTTGTCATAGCACTCTATGCGCGTGCCGAGAGCAAATTGTGATAGACGCTCACTTTCACTTATGGAGAATTGGCTACAACGGGTGCGTGTGGCCGACATCTGATTTGGTACCTATCTATCGGGATTTTGATCTGAAGATGATGGAGTCCATTGCTGGTTCGGCCGGTGTTACATCGGGCGTATTGGTACAGAGTCAGGAAGATGACAGGGACACAGATTACCTTCTCGATTTGGCAGAAAATTCTTCTTTTGTAAAAGCGGTAGTGGGTTGGGTGGATATGCTATCGCCAGTTGCTCCCGAACGTATTTTTAATTTAAAAAAATACAGCAAATTCAAAGGATTGAGGCCAATGCTTCAGTCATTACCTGAAGATGATTGGATATTGCAACCGGGGTTGGATAAAGTGTTTGATGCTATGAAACACCATAATCTTTCTTTTGATGCTTTGATCAATCCCCGGCATTTGTTACATATGGCTGAACTGGCAAAACGCCATCCGGATTTACCCATAGTGATTGATCACGCAGCAAAACCCGTGATAAGCGATCAATTACCGGATGATTGGTGTAAAGGCATGATAAATCTGGCGGGCTTTACAAATGTTTATTGTAAAATTTCCGGCCTGGTGACCGAGGCCAGGCCACAGCAGTCGCCAGTGTCCATTTCTGGTTACATTCGTTTTCTGTTATCCATTTTTGGTTCACAGAGATTGATTTGGGGCAGTGATTGGCCGGTTATCAAGTTAGCAAAAGGTAGGGTGAGTATGGATTATTCCAACTGGCTGGAGTTTGTCCGTCAGTCTTTGGGTGATCTGTCAGAAGATGATATAAGTTCTATTTTCAGTAAAAATGCGGCAACTTTTTACAGTATTTCATAACAACAGAAGACATCAGGCAATGGCAAAACAATCAAAAGACCTTCAGGAAGATGCAGATGAACTTGAGCCTAAATACAGGGCTCCCGCATTGGAAAAGGGGTTGGATATTCTCGAACTTTTATCCCGGCATCCGGAACCCATGACCAGTTCGCAAATCGCTACCATGTTGGGGAGGTCAGTAAGCGAACTGTTTCGAATGATTCTGGCACTGGAGTATCGTGGTTATATTTCCCAGGTGGCGGATGGTTATGCTCTCACCAACAAATTGTTCACCTTGGGCATCGCTCAGGGCAGCGTGAAAAATTTGTTGGAGATAGCTCTGCCCTTTATGAAAGAGTTGAGTATTGAATTGGGGCAGTCCTGTCATTTGGTAGTCCCTTCCGGGGATCAAATGGTGGTAGTCGCCCGTCAGGAAAGCCCAATGGATCTGGGGTTTTCAGTGAGGGTTGGCTACAGACGTCGTTTGATTGATACCAACTCAGGCGCTTTATATTTCGGATTAGTCTCTCCCGAAATCAAGCAGGGCTGGTATGCACAACTTTCGGCCGTCGCCAGTAAAGAAGATCTTGATCGTTTTCAGGCGCGGGTAGAAACAGGCTTGCAACAGGGTTACATAATAAAGCCCAGTGATTTTGTCGATGGGGTAATGGATTTTTGTATGCCGATTGTCACCCTGCAAGGGCCTGCTGCTGTTCTGATCGTTCCATTTATTCACATCAAGGCGCAGGTTCTTCCTGAAGAAAAAATTCTTGACAGTTTACGCAGGGCCACAGAAAAAATTTCTCACGAGTTGCTGGATTGAAATAAGGTTTTCTATTCGGTCGCGAAAAAGTCAGGCTCTTTACGCGCCTGACTTTGGTTTCTCTCTGTTTTTTAGCTCGTGCTTCCGTTAAAATATTTTCATTAGCAATTAATATTTTAATTATAAAAAGGGGCTTTGTGGCAAATCGGTCAACACAGAAATATTCTCTTTTTCCTGACAAATCCCTTTTGGGCTTTGGTGCTGCGCCCATAGGTAATCTCTATAGATCTATCAGTGATCAGGATGCCATGGCCAGTGTCGAGGCGGCATTGGCTGCCGGTTTAGGCTATTTTGATACAGCTCCGCATTACGGTTTTGGGCTAAGTGAATCCCGATTGGGTACAGCACTTGCCTCGGCAAAAACAACACCGATTATTTCTTCAAAGGTTGGACGAATATTGGTTCCCAGCCAGTCAAAAGATTCGCTCAGGCATGGTTTTGTTGATGTTCCCGCATTAGAACCTGTTTTTGATTATTCTTACGATGGTGTCATGCGTTCGTTTGAAGAAAGTTTGCATCGATTGCAGAGGGAAAGAATCGATATTTTGTTTGCGCATGATTTGGGTGTGATGACTCATGGAGATGAACATCCAAAACGTTTTCGCGAATTTATGGACGGTGGTTACAAAGCTATGCATAGCCTCAAATCATCAGGTCTTGTTCAAGCGATTGGCTTGGGTGTTAACGAATGGCAAATTTGTGCTGATGCCTTGCAGTATGGCGACTTCGATGGATTTTTATTAGCTGGTCGCTACACCTTGCTTGAACAATCCGCCTGCGAAAATTTTTTTCCGCTTTGTGAAAAACACAATGCCTGGGTGGTATTGGGTGGGCCTTTTAATTCAGGTATTTTGGCAACAGGTGTTAAACATAATCGCAACCAGGCTGTGTATTATAATTACGAAATTGCACCGGATTCTATTATTAACAGGGTTGCGAAGCTGGAAATGGTTTGTGAAGAATTTTCGGTACCATTAGCAGCGGCAGCATTACAATTTCCTGCAGCGCATCCGCAAATTGTCTCTGTGTTAGCGGGACTTGCCACTGCTTCGCAAGTCAATGAAGCTGTACGTTTGATGAAAGTAAAAATTCCGGATGAGTTTTGGAATAGGCTACGCGAAAAAGGATTGGTACATGATTTGGCACCAGTTCCTGTTGGAGATAATTTTTTGAGTAATGCTTTATGACAGAACCATCATCATTAATTTTGCTTCATCCCAACGACAATATATTGGTTTGTGTAAAACACATTAATACAGGCGATGATTTGTATATCGATGGTGAAACAATTCGGAGTCCCATTAGCATAGGTGTGGGGCATAAAGTTGCGCGTATTGATATGAAGGCGGGTGAGAAAGTATTCCGTTATGGTGCGCCTATTGGCTCCATGACTGAATCTGTCGCCAAAGGTCATCATGTTCATATGCACAATATGAAAAGCGATTACATACCCAGTCATACACGTAGCAGGCAAAATCAAGATCGGAGCGAATCATGAATTCAACAGTAGAATTTTCTGCCTGGTTGCGTGCAGATGGGCGCAAAGGTATTCGTAATGTGATTGTGGTGGCATATCTGGTTGAATGTGCGCATCATGTCTCACGCATGATTGTAAATCGCGCAAACACTATGGATGTACATTTAATTGGTTTTCCCGGTTGTTATCCCAATCAATATGCCTATGAAATGATGCGTGCTGTGTGTACTCATCCTAATGTGGGTGGCGTGTTGTTGATTTCGCTCGGTTGCGAAAGTATGAATCGTGAAAAATTATTAAAAGAAATTCATGCCAGCGGTCGGCCAGCAGAATTATTGGTAATCCAGGAAGAGGGCGGTACCAAATCCACTATCAATGCAGGGCTCGAAGCGGTTGTACGTCTGCAAGAAAAAGCATCACAAGTTGCGCGTGTGCCAATGTATTTGCATGAATTAATTGTTGGTACTATTTGTGGCGGTTCTGACGGTACCAGCGGTATTACTGCTAACCCTGCAGTGGGTCGTTGTTTTGATGCATTGGTTGCAGCTGATGCCATTTGTATTTTTGAAGAAACCGGTGAATTAATTGGTTGTGAAACGATTATGGCGGATCGTGCAATCACACCTGAATTAGGTCACGAAATTGAAGCTTGTGTTGCCAAAGCGGAACATTATTATCGTGTCATGGGTTTTGGTAGTTTTGCTCCCGGAAATGCTGATGGTGGATTAACAACGCTTGAAGAAAAATCCATGGGTGCTTATTCAAAATCCGGTTCATCTCCCATCAGTGGTTTAATCAAACCGGGTGATATTCCTCCTGCAGGTGGATTATATTTATTGGATGTAGTTCCTGATGGTGAACCGCGTTTTGGTTTTCCGAATATTTCCGACAATGCTGAAATTGTTGAGTTAATTGCCTGTGGCTCACATGTGATTTTATTTACCACTGGTCGTGGATCAGTTGTCGGTTCTGCTATTTCGCCTGTAATAAAAATTTGCGCAAATCCTGAAACTTATAAACGATTGTCGGAAGATATGGATGTGAATGCCGGAAAAATTCTTGAGGGTGCAGCCACACTGGATCAGGTTGGTGAGGAGATTTTACAAAATGTAATTGATGTTGCATCGGGTAAGCGCAGCTTGTCAGAAGATTTGGGGCATCAGGAATTTATTTTGACTTATAAAGCGTTTGAACCTATTGGGCCGAGTTGCTTGCCGGTTCGGCGAATTGCGTAAAAACATGACCCCCTCCTAACCTCCCCCTTGCCAGGGGGAGGGATATAACTCCCTACTGTTTTTTGCGGAGTGCAATTTGTTCCCTCCCTTGGCAAGGGGAGGGTTAGGGTGGGGTCAAACAGATCAGAAAATACGGAACAAATTTAGTTATGAAACGTTTAGAAGGCAAAACTGCATTAATCACAGCTGCTGCTCAAGGCATAGGTCGCGCGACGGCAGAATTATTTGCAGCAGAAGGTGCGCGTGTTATTGCAACCGATATTAATTTCGAAGGTTTACTCGATTTATCGGGTTGCGAAATATATAAACTGGATGTCCTTAAATCAGAAGAAGTCCAATTGTTAATCCAAAAAACGGGTGGCGTTGATATTCTGTTTAATGGTGTTGGTTATGTGCATAGTGGGACTATTCTGGATTGCAGCGAAAAAGACTGGAATTTTTCATTTGATTTAAATGTCAGTTCGATGTATCGCATGATTCGTACATTTCTACCCGGTATGATTGAGAGAGGTGGTGGTTCTATTATTAATATGTCATCAGTTGCCAGTTCAATAAAAGGTGCCCCCAATCGTTTTGCTTATGGCATGACAAAGGCTGCAGTCATTGGTTTGACCAAAGCCATAGCCGCAGACTTTGTCACACAGGGTGTTCGATGTAATGCTATTTGTCCCGGCACTGTACAAACACCATCGCTTGAGCAAAGAATGCATGCAACAGGTGATTACGAAACAGCTTATAAAAATTTTGTCGCAAGACAGCCTATGGGACGTTTGGGAACTGCAAAAGAAATGGCAGAATTGGCGCTTTATCTTGCGAGTGATGCATCTGCATTTACAACAGGCACCATCAACGTGATTGATGGTGGTTGGAGTAATTAAAATTTTGCCCTCACCCTAACCCTCTCCCAGAGGGAGAGGGGACTTTACTCCCTACTTAATGCAGAGTGAAATTAATTCCCTCTCCCTCCGGGAGAGGGTTAGGGTGAGGGAGCTCTTCAATTTAAAATCAAAGAGAAAAAACATGAAATTACTTCGTTATGGAAATCCAGGCCAGGAACGTCCCGGAATTTTGGATGCACAAAATCGTATACGCGATTTAAGTTCGGTTGTATCTGATATTGATGGAGAAATATTAAACGATGAATCTCTGCAAAAAATTGCCAGCGTTAATATTGAATCGCTTCCACTAGTGGATTCTGTACGTATTGGCCCTTGCGTTAATCGTGTTGGAAAATTTATTTGCATCGGATTAAATTATGCGGATCACGCTGCTGAATCAGGAATGGCGGTTCCGGAAGAGCCAGTGGTATTTATGAAAGCAACCAGCGCAATTACGGGGCCGAATGACAATATTATTAAACCACGTAATTCCACCAAGCTGGATTGGGAAGTGGAATTGGGTGTGGTGATTGGTAAGCATGCCAGTTATGTGGAATTGGATGATGCGAAAGATTATATTGCCGGTTATTGCGTAATTAATGATGTGTCTGAACGCAATTTTCAGTTAGAACGTGGCGGCCAATGGGACAAAGGAAAAGGTTGTGATAGTTTTGGCCCGATAGGTCCTTATCTGGTAACAAAAGATGAAGTGGCTGATCCACTGAATTTAAATCTTTGGTTAAAAGTAAACGGCAAAACTTTTCAAAATGGTTCAACCAAACATATGGTGTTCGGCCCTGAATTTTTGGTTCACTATTTATCTCAATTTATGAGTTTGCAACCGGGTGATGTGATTAGCACCGGTACTCCACCGGGTGTCGGACTTGGACAAAAGCCGCCGTTGTATTTAAATGAAGGAGATGTGGTTGAGTTGGGAATTGAAGGAATGGGTGTGCAGAAACAAGTTGTAGTGCCCTCACCCTAACCCTCTCCCAAAGGGAGAGGGGATTTTGTTCCCCACTTTGAAAAAGGGGGGCTAGGGGGGATTTAAAATCTCAGAAATTTTGACCATTTTAAATCCCTCCCCCGCCTCCCTTTTTCAAAGGGAGGAGCCAGAAAAATAATCCAAATGAGAAACACAAAATGAAATTTAAAATATTCCTTATCAGTTTAAGTTTGTGTGTTGCAGGCTGCATGTCATGTCGAGGGATGGGCGCGGCAAAGCCTCAGTCGATTTCAATTTACGAAGGAAGGGTGCTTGAGTCTTGGAATCTATTCATCGAAAACTACGAAACACAACAAAAACTTTCCGGCGAATCAACCAGTCTGCCAAAAGGCGATGTAAAAGTTCAACTGAGTGACAAAGACACGCAGAAAGATGCACTGACTTTTTCATGGCAAGATACTTGGCGCGCAGGATTGACTTGGGAAAAAGGAATACCTTTGGATTTAACTTCTTATATGGCATCCGGTGTTCTGGTTTTGGATTTAAAAATTAATGAATTAGCCAAAGGCGGCGTTTCATTCAAAATGGAATGTCAGGAAAAAAATTGTGATCGTCGGGTACCTTTTACTTTAAAAGCTCGCGAGTTAGTGGGTAAGGGTTGGCAAAAAGTTTATGTGCCATTGAAGTGTTTTAAACAGGATCAAGATAATTTTAACGCAGTGACTATGCCTTTTGCGTTGGAGGTCGGTGGAAAGGGTGACGTTTCAGTTGCCAATGTTGAATTGATTTCTGCAGCGCCTGCGAATGTGAGTTTACACTCCTGCCCGGATTACAAAACCCAGTCAATTACACCGGATATGTTAAATGAATGGTGGTCGATTGATTGGTGGTTGCCACGCCATCAACAAAAATTAGCAGATGCCAAAGCTATTTTTGAGAAAGGTGGAAAAATAGATCTTTTATTTATTGGTGATTCAATCACCCAGGCATGGGAAAAAGAGGGTGCAGAAGTATGGAAAAAATACTATGCACCGAGAAATGGTTTTGCTATAGGTTTTGGTGGTGATCGTACAGAAAATGTTTTATGGCGATTGGATCATGATGCTGTTAAAGGTATGAATCCAAAAGTTACTGTGTTGATGATTGGTACCAACAACGCAGGGCATCGTCGTGAAAATCCACAAACAACCGCGGCGGGAATTAAAAAAATTCTTGAAAAATTAAAACAGGATTTGCCCGGTACCAAAATTTTATTACTGGCAATTTTCCCGCGCGATGAAAAACCTGATGGTGAATTACGCATGATTAACGAAGAGGTCAATAAAATTATTCAAACCTATGCGGATAACAAGCGTGTTTATTTTGTTAACATCAATCAAGCATTTTTAACACCGGATGGAATTTTGACAAAAGAGGTGATGCCGGATTTATTGCATCCGCATGAATATGGTTACGAATTGTGGGCCAAAGCGCTGGAGCCTCATTTGCAGTTATTGTTGAAATAATCCGGGGTATTGATTGGACGTTTCCAACAACAAGATTGCTATTTATACCGCTTTAAAATCGGTTCCCGCAGGAAAGGTGGTGACTTACGGGCAGCTGGCAAAAATAGCTGGCTTGCCCGGTGCTGCAAGACTTGCAGGAACTATTCTCTGTCAACTGCCTGAAAATACCGAATTGCCCTGGCATAGAGTGGTTAATGCTCAAGGTAAAATCTCCATGCCTGAAAATTCTTCAGGATATATCGAACAGGTTAAGCGCCTTAAGGCTGAAGGTGTCAGTGTTAACAATGGAAAGATCAGATTGAAAGAGTTTCAGTGGTAAATTAAATGAATGAAGAAAATTTAATTTATCCTGTTTGCATCAACACGCTGAAGAATAGCTATTTTTTATTATGGAAGGATGGAGGGAATGAAAAAGACTCTATTGTGTTAGCTGCAGACCGAAAAAAATTTGTTGTGTGCAACTCTTTTGCTGAGCTTGCTATTGCTGCCAAAGAAAAAGGACTTGTGTTGGCAACAAATGATATAGCTTGTTATGACATTGATCGGGCTTTAAAAACACTGGCAAACCTTCGGGAGGGACAAGCCTGCTCGACGAAGGCATCTCATAGGATTCTTGATTTTTGGAATATTGTCGATGATCTTGCCTGGTCAGCATTAGGAATTGACGATAAGGAATTAAAAGAGGTTTACCACAAATTTTTCTGTGGTAATAACCTCCCTTCAGTTACTTCGGAAGGCCATGAGTATTGTCCATTATTTAATAAAGAAGAAATTGCCTCAGTCAGAAAGCTTTTGCGTGGTTTGTGGAAGCAGATTGTTGATAGCCAGGGTTGGAGCTAGTAAACCGCTGTTGAAACGTAACCATTGGTAACGCCTTCCAGACTCTAAAAAATCCTCCGATATCTGGTTATTCCTGTCAAAAAAAGTTCTGGATTGGAATGCTTTTTATCCAGTAAAAACAAATACTTGTTAATTCTCCTCCAATCCTTTCCCATTAACTTTAAATCTTCATAATTTCTGCTTAACTTTTTTGACGAACAGCGGCTGGTCAGCTTTTTTGGATCTTTCTTGACGAAAATAAGGTAAACGTTTACCTTATGCAAATCGGATAGTGTAGCTATTAAATCTGAATTATATAAAGTAAACGTATACCTTTCGGATGAGTGCCTCACTAACGACGAGAATAAACGGCAAACAATGTGTTCCGGATTCAACAGTTCCATAAACAATATTCTTTATGAGTTTTGTAACAATAATATTTCTACGAGGAGTCAGTATGAAGCTCAATCAACCCATTCATTTACGTCGCAACGCATTATTTCTTGCTTTGAGTCTGGTCAGTGGTCTTTCTATTGCGCAAGACCCGCAAACTGATGAGAGTATGGAAGCAGAAGAAATAGTGGTTACAGGCAAGTTCCTGAAAAGCTTGCAGACCGCAATGGAGGTCAAGCGCAATTCAACAACAATAGTGGAAGC
>CBFGPN010000106.1:0-13677 GCA_965650675.1 uncultured Cellvibrio sp. | reverse complement strand
CAATTAAAAAGGGCATCGGTTGATGCCCTTTTTATTTCGTAGCCCGTATGAAGCGCAGCGCAATGCGGGGGGTTAATAATTTACTTGCCTCCGCCAAACTCAAGTGCCACTATAGTAGCACTCACCAATTGAGGCATCCCCCGATGAAAACTGAACTGGTTACTACGCTTAAGCGTGAAGCAACTAAAATTCTAGCCGAACTCCATTCATCTAAAGAACCTGTGCTCATTACTGAACACGGCCTGCCTTCTGCATATCTTGTGGATGTGGAAGATTATGAGCATATGATCGAGCGCATGAAACTTCTGGAAGGAATAGCAAAAGGTGAACGGGCAATTTTAGAAGGGCGCGTTTTAACTCACGAAAAAGCCAAGGAAAAATTAAAAAAATGGCTCAAATAATTTGGACTGAGCCAGCACTGATGGATCTTGATGAAATTGCTGAATATATTGCATTAAGTAATCCACAAGCTGCATCCAATTTAGTAAATGAGGTTTTTTCAAAAGTAGAGCGCCTGGAAAAATTTCCAAAATCAGGGAAGCACCTATTGGAAATCCCGGAACTTAATTACAGAGAAGTGGTTGTAACGCCTTGCAGGGTATTTTATCGATTGGAAAAAGACTTGGTGTATATCGTTCATGTTTGTCGCGACGAAAGAAGCCTGCGTAAATTTCTTATCGAGCGCGGCAGTTTGAGTTAAGGGGCGTTGATAAATTATGTCAAAAGGTCATCTTATCCAACCCGAAACAAATAAAAACAACCAAGAAAAAACGCTTTTTGTTAAGGCTATAGATAAAGGCATATCGGACATCAAACAAGGTAAAACCATGTCACTCGCCGAAGCCAAAAAACGGTTGGATATAAAATAATAAACAGTAGCGGGGCTTTGAACTTACTTATGAAGCCAAGTGTTCGCATCAGAAGTGAAAGCCCAGTTTCTATCGGAATCTCTTTTTGCTCGAACCTTGGTTACATTTACGGAATATATATCTGATGTATCTGTGATGAGCATTAATTCAGGAATAAATGTAATTTTTTCATTATTGGTTTTTACATTTCCATCTGGATAAGTAATTGTCTTGTTAATATCAATGATTAATGCAGAATAAGAACACCATCCTAGTATCAATTCCTTGGATCTTTCTATGGTGTAATTTGAAGTTTGATACCACTTGTGGTCTGGCTTTTGAGGGTTATATCTGATTGTCTTAATTTCGTATTCTTTCCCTATTTCAAATTTAAGAAGCTCAGACATATCGGACAAAGGCTCTTCATATTGAATGATGCCTCCATTTTCCCAGTATTTGTGTGTGAACAAGCCTGCATAGCTTATTGAATTGCTGAGCAGACCCTCTTTGGCTATGAACGGACCTTCAAGCCTACGGATTCCACGGTTAAAATCCATCTTCCCTACAGAATCGGTATAAATAAATCCTTCGGCTAACGATTCGGCGTTTGGGCAGAAGTATTTGTTATAAATTGGCTTATGATATTTCAGTAAAAAAATTGTGGTACAAGTAATAACAACCACAAAAAAGATAATAATTTTCATAGATATTCCTTTGAAGGCGCCATTTCAGGTATTACCAAGAAACTGCTAGCCAAAATCTGTGTATCAAACTCGTAACTCTGAAGGCAACACTTGCTCGTTATGTATTATTGCTTCTTTACGCAATGTCTGAGTGAAACTATTTGCTTTAAATTTAATGTAAGCATTAGTCGGCCAATTTATTACAATATGCCATGCATATGTACTATAACCATTTTGATAACTGAATTGCTCACGCACAATTTCATGGATTGATGGAGGAGTAATACCAGCACTGCATGATTTATAATCCAACGCCATTTCTAAATCGGTAATCCCCTCAAATACAAGAGTCGCTGGCGAAATTTTGAAATTAAACGTACTGTCATCTCCACGCAACCACTCAGAAATATAGTCAATATCAAGTTCCAAGTTACCAGATCCATGTTCTGATTCTACGATTTTGAATCCATGAATAGGATTGTCGTGCCAACTGTAATCTTCGAATTTCATAAAACTCTCATTTAGACATAATAGTTATTCAACCGCTTAGCGTCGGATTTAAGAATTTTTTACCACAGGCCCCAATAGCTTATTGATCGCTTCAACAACTTCGTTCCAATTTTTTAAGTCTGGCGGTCTGTTTAGCGCACGCGCTAAAGATAATTTTCTTTCTTCGTGTTCTCTTTCCAACGCAGGTAGATCAATACTTATGTGCGGAATAGGATTATTAGTTTTTAATTCCTCAATTCGATTTGACATTTCAGTCATAAGTCGACTGTGAAAATCCCTTACTTCCTCTTCAAATTGAGCCAGGGGCATCATGAAATCTCCACTCACAGCCGTCCATGGTTGAATTCCATCAATTTCCATAGACTTATTATCCCAGCGGATATGTATTGTATCATCAGCTCTCCACAGCCATATATTTTGGCCATAGCTTAAATGGGCCGCAGAAAGCTTTCTGCAACTATTCCACCATTGAGTAGCCAAATAATATAATTCTTCTGTCTCCTCATCATCAGTAGAATTAAAAACATTCCACAATTTATTTTCCCAAGATTCGGTACTTTCTTGACTCTCGATATATTGCAGAAGCTCAGCAGGAATCGGCTGTAAAACATCAACCAAGATTTCCAACAAATCCTCATACAAACGTACAACCTGGTAATCTACGTACGGGCAATTAATATCCAGTTCGGAATATGCTTTTTTCCAATGCAGGAGTATTTCTTTAGATGAACGAAATAACTGCTCCTCACCTACATTCATATAATAAATGCCGTCTGTTAACCCGAACCAATGCAGATTTAACTCAGGCTCCTCTCCCCAAGGCATTACTTCTTTGAGAGGTTTTATTTTAAATTCGAAGAGAGCCATATTTATTATTCACTATTCACAAATCCACTTAACACAATCATCCATGGTTCAACCAACAATCACCAGCTATTGACCATGGGGGCATTCGTTAATTTTGTTCTACCCCCAAATGATTATTTGCAAAGCACTCAGCCAATTAACCATTTAAGATAGCGTCTGCAATGGTTTTCATATTCTCTGGGCAGTACTGATCCAGTCTCATTCGGCTAACGTTTGATTGGCGCTTTTTGCAGCAAATAAACACAGGCCATCCAAATACTCGTTAATCTTGTTAATACTTTCAAATCCACCTGATTTCTCAATGTACGCTCGTATAATTTTTTCAGTAACAGATCTGTATTCTTTAATAGTGCTTCCGCTGTCGGCCCTTCGAAGTTCATTTAAAGTTTTGCCACTGTGCACGATTGCGCTTCTATCGTCATACATATTATTTAAAGTTCGCTTAATACCCATAGGGTCTTCATTTTCAAGCAAATTAGCACCTCTCAATGCAAGTCTAAATTTCAATTCATCTCGTTCGTTAGCTAAAAGTAAAGATTCAAGGCATATCGTAAAATCAATCACAGAATCTTCGGGGGACGTTCTGGATAAGCTAGATAAATATCTATTGACTACCACATTAAAAATATTTTTATAGCCAGAAACATTCTCCAGTCTGAGCAGATTTGTAAACAATGACTTAACTTTTTGAAGATCTGACTCGGTGAATTCAGAAGATTCATAAAACTGCCAAGGTTTTGATGTTTCAAAGTGCCATTTTCCACTGACTCCCACAATCGATATTAAATCTATTGGCTCACTATATGAAAACTTGGCAACTACATCAGATGACAAGCAGAACCGGAGCGACATAATTAATAGATAAAGGTGCTTTTCGTGATGAAGAGGATGTGGATTTCCTCTCTGTATAATTGTATCCCAACGAATCATATGCGTAGACGAACGAATTTCCCCGAGGGTATATCCATTAATCAAATCGAAATCTGACAAGATGTATGCATTTTTGTGCCTATCAGAAAATATCTCTATAGAAAACTCATCAGAAATTCTAAAATTTTCAATCTTTGATTCGAACCCAATCAAAGGAGTATTCATAATAACTTTAATTGACTTTGACTTTCTGGGATTAATGTATTTTCTGTAAGATTCAATTAATTCGTTTTCAGTGCACTCTATTTTAAGTTTCCGCTGAAAAATATCGATTATAGGATATACAACCAGTGCTTCTGATCCGCTGACGTAAGCTCTAACTGTTTGCTCTAAATCATAATCCAGCTTCCTTCCCTTTTCATCCGAAAACTCAGGTAAATCAATAAATTTATTTTCAAACATAAATGTCAGGTAATTTGACAAACTTTCAAGCACAGAATAATTCTTTGACCACCCACTGATGTCACGGTAAAAATTAATATTCGATAACTCCTCAATATTTTCTTCTTTTACCTGATTGCCAGTTATTATTTTTCGCATTCTTCGTTTTGTTGGTAACCTGCCATCTGGAAAAGCGCTTGAAATTAACTTAAGCACGTCGTGAGCCGCGGCCAAAAAAAGCAGATCTTCTTGTCGCTCTAACTGAGTAGTATCATGCGCTCCACTGCTCTTCATGTCAGCAAAATCCTATGAATAATCAGGGTCCGAGGGAAATTAAATACTAACACCAAACAACACAATCAATTTTTAATGCACAACCTTCCATTCTTCGATTAACTCTTCAGTAACATCACCCCTATAACACAACGGAGATTTTCCACCCGGTTTACTGTAAGCGCCTGCCATTTTTCATTAGATCGTAAGGGCATGGACATTGACAGAATAATTTCGAATAGATTCTTGAATTAGCACTGCAGCAATTTCGTCATCCGTTAGATTGAAGTCGGCGCGAGAATGGGTTGCGACGAAAATCACGAACAGCATTAAACCAATTTTTATAAATGCTTTTACAGAACCGCTTTCTGGTTTGCATTCGAATATAAACATATTAATTGCCACTCAAATGCAAACGATTATCCCGCATAAAGGCGAGGCCAAAAGCAAAACCAGCCTCTTACTTCAGCAAAGGCCTTGCGACCATAGCAGCACCTACTCGCCTCATCAATTACACCGCATTACCTAAAACATCAGCCCTTGGCACAAATCCCCAAACAGGTGTATAGTCCCCACAACCGGTCAACAATCCGGCCAAAATTATCTATAATTAAGTCAACTAGACATAATAAACTATCAAAAATTATATAGTTACATAAATACAAACCGGCCAACAAAGTGGCCAAAATTGAGCTTGGAAAGCTATGGCTACATCCATAATGGATATTGCTCCTTTTATTCCCGGCGATAAATCGCTGGAGGCGTTACATTTGCCTGATAAGGCGGTTGCCTTGATTAGTCAATCGGCGCGGCTTGCGGGGCAGGTTTCTTTTCCGACAATGCAGACGATTGAGCGGTATATGGCGGCGGTTAATTCTTATTACTCGAACCTGATTGAGGGCAATGCAACTCGTCCGCATGAAATTCGTGCGGCGTCGCGGGGGGATTACAGCGCGGATCCAGTGAAGCGGGATTTGCAGTTGGAATCCTTGACGCATATGCAGGTTCAGGAATGGATGCTGGAACAAAAGCCTGATCTCGACAGGATTTTTACGCCGGAATTTTTTTGCCAATTACACCGAATTTTTTATCAAGGTATTCCGGAAAATTTGTGGATGATTAAAGATCAGCAAGGAAAACTCGTTGATAAAGTTATCCCCGGTGAGTGGCGAAAAAAATCCGTTATTGTTGGGCAACATATTCCGCCAGATGCAACTGACCTCGACAATTTAATGAAAAGGTTTTGCGAAACCTACCACCCCAAAAAATTTAGTGGCGATAAAAAAATAATTGCGGTTATGGCAGCACATCATCGATTTTTGTGGATACATCCCTTTATTGATGGCAATGGCCGTGTTGGACGCTTATTTACCGATGCTGCACTAAAAGCGCTGGGCTTGGAAAGTTATGGCATTTGGTGTTTAAGTCGCGGTTTGGCGCGATCATCCAGCCAGTATAAATTATTGCTATCCAATGCGGATGCACCGAGACAAGGCGATTATGATGGGCGAGGCCAGCTTACCGAAAAAGGTCTTGGCGATTTATGCAGTTTCATGCTGGATCAAGCAATGGATCAAGCAACTTATATCAGCGAATTGCTTGAACTCCCGAAAATGCGAAAACGAATAGAGTCCTATGTGATTGCACGAAATGATGATCGCGTTGCAGGTATCAGTGCACCATTAAAATCAACTGCTGCATCGATTCTTTTTACCGCCTTTCAACAAGGCGAAATAGAAAGAGCACACGCAATTGAGCTTTGCGCTATGTCAGAACGCAGCGCGCGTCGATTGCTAAGTCAATTAAAAAGCGAAGGTTTATTGAGTGAAACCAGCAGCAAATCGGCGCTGCGGTGGGAAATACCCGAGCATGCTGAACCCTGGTATTTTCCGCAATTGATTTGAATGCAATTAACTTGGGAACATAAATCCAGTTACTTGCCGAAGGAAAATGCTCAACATGAATTTCTCCTCGACGACCGAAATAAGTGACATGGCGGCCTGCAATCCAAACCATATAACCTATGCAACCTGCTGCTTGCGATAATTTTTTAAATTCCGGGTACATCACTTCGCCGCGTTGTGCGCCGCGAATTGCTGCTTTTATTCCATCTGCATTAAAATTTTCAGCGATTGAATTGTCACTGGGTAAATCCAGTGTATGAACTTCACCGGAGGGTAAATAATAAGTTGTGCGTTGCGCGCGGTAGTCCGCGTAATAGGATTCAACACCGGTATCCATTAAAGCTTTTACAATCTCACCGAAATTGGCTGTGCCATTGTTAGATGCAGCTGCGCATTGCTCGATAATTTGACGTGTGGTTTGCATAATAACTCCGAATAATTAATTTACAGGAATTTGTTTAAGTTGATGAGTAATTACCAGATCACGCAATAGAGTTAATAAATTTTCACGTGCTTCCTGGCTCAAATGCCCGAAATAAAAATCATCGTTTTCATCGGCCAACAAAGCCAATTGCGGTACTAGCTGCTGACCTTTTTTGGTCAGTGCCAACACTTGGGTTTTGGCGCTTTCATCTGTGTAACGTCGTTCAACCAATCCTTTTTCTTCCAATCGGGCAATCACTTTTGATGCAGCACTTTTCGTCATCCCCAATGCATCAATCATGCTCGCATGGGAAGTCAGCTCACCGTCAAATAAAGTTCGCAAAGCTACCCACTCCGTCACACTGATCCCTTTCGCCACCAGGCGTTTTTCAAAGCTGGCCGATACATGATTGGATACAAAACGCATCCAAAACCCTATGTGGGCATCCAGCGGATTAGGTTGATCTGATTTTTTCGAGGTAATTTTTTTGTATGCCATATTGGTTTCCACGGAAACTTTTTTGATATTATTGTTTCCACGGAAACAATGTCAATAAAAAAGAAGCAAGCCGGATTTATGCCTGCTCCAAAAAAAGCATTTACAGTTCTTCACCTTCATATTTGTCGAAAGCCAAAAGCTTTCTTCGACAATAAATGAAATTCAATATTTGGAGACTGGTATGAAATTTATGTTTTTAATTTATCTTGATGACACAACATTTTTGGCAATGACTCAGGAACAGCGGGATGGATTTATTAATGCGATGCTGGATTACGATGACCAATTGATTGAAAGCGGTCACTATATTATGTCAGAGCCGTTGAAGGCACCGGGTGATGCCATTACGGTTAGAAACTGGAATGGTGAACTGACATCAACCAACGGACCCTTTATGTATACACCGGAGCATCTGAGTGGTTTTTTTTGTTATTCAGGCACGGGATATTAATGAAGCTGTCTCGCTTGCTTCAAAAATGCCTCTGGCAACTCTGGGATCAATAGAAGTGCGCCCACTGGATATTATCGAACGGCAATAATCTATTCATGAACACTGGAAACAAAACGGCCCTTGCTTCCTTTTATTAGCCGTTTTGCCCGCCAAAACTCCGAAATCTGACCTCAAATTGCAAAACAATAGGAATAAACTCCTTTTCCCTAGGGCAATTTCGATCAACTTACTGTATATTGCGCCGCTATTTTCTAACCTACCCTTTTTACACAACCTGTTACGGAAAGAGTCCTATGTCTGCTGACTTATCAACTTACAGAAATATCGGTATTTTCGCCCACGTGGACGCCGGTAAAACCACCACCACCGAGCGTATCCTCAAGCTCACCGGTAAAATTCACAAGATCGGTGAAGTTCACGAAGGTGAATCCACCACCGACTTCATGGTTCAGGAAGCTGAACGTGGTATTACCATTCAGTCAGCAGCTGTGACCTGTTTCTGGAAAGGCACACGCTTTAACGTTATCGATACCCCCGGACACGTTGACTTCACCGTTGAAGTGTATCGTTCATTGAAAGTTCTCGATGGCGGTATCGGCGTATTCTGTGGATCTGGCGGTGTTGAACCCCAATCTGAAACCAACTGGCGTTACGCGAACGACTCCAAAGTTTCCCGTTTGATTTTCGTCAACAAACTTGACCGCATCGGTGCTGATTTCTTGCGTGTAACCGAGCAAGTGAAAAAAGTTCTGGGCGCAAAACCATTGATCATGACCTTGCCTATCGGCCGTGAAGACACCTTCGTGGGCGTGGTTGATCTGCTCAGTAAAAAAGCTTACGTTTGGGATGACTCAGGCCAACCCGAAAACTACACCATCACTGATGTGCCTGCCGACATGGTGGATGATGTTGATATGTATCGTGATCAACTGATTGAAAACGCAGTGGAAGTGGATGACGACCTGTTGATGGCTTATATGGAAGGTGAAGAAATCTCGATAGAAGACATCAAGCGTTGTGTTCGTAAAGGTTGTCGTGATCTGGTGTTCTTCCCAACTTATTGTGGTTCTGCTTTCAAGAACAAAGGTATGCAATTGTTGCTGGATGCCGTTGTTGATTACTTGCCTAACCCGACCGAAGTTAACCCACAACCTTTGACTGACGAAGAAGGTAACGAGACTGGCCAATACGCAATCGTTTCTGCTGAAGAGCCATTCCGTGCACTCGCGTTCAAAATTATGGATGACCGTTTCGGTGCTCTGACTTTCTGTCGTATCTATTCTGGCGTGTTGAACAAAGGCGACACCATTCTCAACTCTTTCACCGGCAAAACTGAACGTGTTGGCCGTATGGTGGAGATGATGGCGAATGAACGTACCGATCTGAACACCGCACAAGCGGGTGATATTGTTGCATTGGTAGGTTTAAAGAACGTACAAACCGGTCATACACTCTGCGATCCGAAATTCCCTTGTACTCTCGAGCCGATGGTATTCCCTGAGCCAGTCATTTCGATTGCGGTTACACCAAAAGACAAGAGCATGATCGAGAAGATGGCGACAGCTATCGGTAAGTTGGTTTCTGAAGACCCGACCTTCCGTGTTGAAACCGATCAGGATTCAGGCGAAACCATTCTGAAAGGTATGGGTGAGCTGCATCTGGATATTAAAGTTGACATCATGAAACGTACTTATGGTGTGGAACTGAACGTAGGTCAACCACAAGTGGCTTACCGCGAAACTATTACTCGCGAAATCGAAGACTCTTACACTCACAAGAAGCAATCCGGTGGTTCGGGTCAATACGGTAAGATCGACTACCGCATTCGTCCAGGCGAAACCAACTCCGGATTCAAATTCAAGAGCGTGGTTGTAGGTGGTAGCGTTCCGAAAGAATTCTTCCCTGCAATTGAAAAAGGTTTTGAATCCATGATGGGCACTGGTCCATTGGCTGGCTTCCCCGTGTTGGACGTTGAAGTTGAATTGTTTGATGGTGCGTTCCACGCCGTGGACTCATCAGCCATAGCGTTTGAAATTGCGGCCAAAGCAGCATTCCGACAATCCATGCCAAAAGCAGGTCCACAGTTGCTTGAACCTATCATGAAAGTAGACGTGTACAGCCCTGAAGATCACGTAGGTGATGTGATCGGTGACTTGAACCGTCGTCGCGGCATGATCTCGGGTCAGGAAGCCAACGTCACTGGTGTACGCATCAAAGCAGATGTGCCTCTGTCAGAAATGTTTGGTTACATCAGCACCTTGCGTACCATGACTTCAGGTCGTGGTCAGTTCTCCATGGAGTTTTCACACTACTCTCCATGCCCTGCCAACGTTTCTGAAGCCGTGATTGCAAAAGAGAAAGAAAAGAAAGCGGCTCTTGCTAAAAACTAAGTTGGTAAGCTAGCTGTGAAAAGCCCCGCCAGTGAAACTGCCGGGGTTTTTTTATTTCAGGATAAGCCACATCAGACTTTCTATAATCGGTTAATCAATTTGCAGGTGAATCATGCACCCGTTCAAAATAATTATACTGTTCGTTTTTTTATTGGCGGGAATTACAAACGCAGATACATCACCAAATGCCAAAAAAATCATCAAGGATTTTTATCGCAGCTATTTGGATTATCACTTACACAAAACACCGGATACCAAACTGCCAAAGCTAAAATTCTCAAATGCATTTTTAGCAGACATCGAAAAAAATTATGCAATCTGCTCTGAATATGCAACTGGTGTATGTGGCTGGAATGCGTCTGGAGACGAATATTTGAATACACAGGAAACTGATCCAAAATTAAACTACGAAAATTCAGCCATTAGTGTTACCGAAATTACCGGCAATATTATTCAAGTCAGTCTCAATGTTTTCCCAAGTGCCAAAGATGCCTATTACGACAAAATAATCAGATTCAAGATGATTCAGGAAAACAACATATGGGTAGTCGATGATATTGCGTACGATGAAAAGAACGAATCATCCGTGCGCGAATATATTCGCCAAGAGAATGCAGAATATCTTGCCAATCCTGATCCTGATTCAAAAGTCATTTATCGACTACTGATAGATCAATCAGTGCAACCAAAAGTCACTGATCAAAAATGAAATTAAAAGGGCGCAGCAATTGCGCCCTTTTAATTAACAGCAAAAATTTATTTAAAAACTTAATTCTTTTTCAACATCCTGAAGTTTACGTCTGGCTAAGGCCAGGTTTGCTTTGGCTTTATCCAGTACATAATAAATAAACACACCTTCTTTTCGCGACATAGGGCGAATCAAGTGGTAATGCTTACCGAGGGTAATTAAAATATCCTCGATCACATCGTTTAAGCCAAGTGAACGCATGGTTTTCAATTTGGCGCGAACCACTTCAGTATTACCTGCTGCAGCCACCTCCAAATCGACCCCCGTTCCCGCCGAACCCAACATCATGCCACTACTTGAATCCACAAGGGCACAACATAAACCTCCATCCAACACTAAAAGTTCTTCCAAGCTTTGTTTGATAGTAGCCATAACCTATTCCTGACAGTTGATTGTTGATAAACACTTTCTTACTAAAAAAACTAACTTGATTCCTCAGATTGCTGAATTGCATTACGCAAGCCAATTGTGGTCAAGGGCCAATCGTTCCAATACAATTTGCTTGAATTTGCAAAAGTAATTAACAACATTGTTTCTCCGCAAGCATGTATGCAAATAGTACCTTTGGCGTGCTGTACGTAAATATTTTTTACGCCACCGATTGCATCGAAAATTTTCCCGTTGCGATTATGAAGCGCCCAATAATCGCGAGCACCTTCCGCCATCACATCAAACTGACTTTCACAGGAAGTTGACAGACAAATCATGCCTGTATCTATAGCGACAAGTGCGCAAGCAATTATTCCAGGTGCCTTTGCAACTTTATGCAATTCCAATTCTATCAATTGATAATTCAAATGTTTTTTAACCTTTTGCCTATTTCACTGGAACGATATATAACCTGCGCCAACACCGCTGATTTATCCGCTACAACATTCAGAACGTGACTAATACCTGCCAATTCCAAATAGGTAATATATACAAAACCATTTTCAGTATTCACTGTGATGCTTTTACTGGCACCAATATGAACTTCTTGCGTTACTACTGAACCAATCGCCGCAATAGAGCTCGACATAGCTGCAATACGCGATGGATCAAGCGATCCCGAACTGACCAAATCAAAACCATCAACGCTGGCAATAACAACCGCTAAAACACCATTCTGTTCGCTTAAAAGATTACTACATTCATCTTTTGCGGCTTTAACAATATAGTCTGCAATATTCATAGTTTCCTTAATCGCTAGATTAATTTTTCAATCATTAAATTAATTCTGCTTCAGTCTGCGCCATCAATATAGAAATCAGTGAATTCACATCGTCTGCATGACGAACATCAACCGGAATAACAGGAATAATTAAATTTCGATTTTCAAGCGCAACAGAAAAATCGTCCAGTGATGGATGGCCATGTGTTTCTGTGCGACCCACACCAATGACACAAGGTATGGTTAATAGCTCTTGTGCAAATCCATTAATATAAAGATTCAAATCTGCAATAGGATCGGGGCGTGAATTATCAATAAGGATAATGATGCCAAACGCATCCTTAACCAATATCTTCCACATAAAATCAAACCGCGCTTGTCCCGGCGTACCAAACAAACGTAAACGATCACCATTCGCCAGATTTATTTGTCCAAAATCCAAACCGACTGTAGTTGACTCCTTGTTAATGGTTTCATCTGTATTGGCCACATCTGTTTTAACTGGTGGTGATTCGCTAATCGCCGCAATTGCGGTGGTTTTTCCTGCGCCAGTTGTACCAGTAAATACCAATTTATATTCTTTCATCGCATCATTCTCTTTTTATTATGATTGACCGATTCCCAATCGCGATTTCAATAACGACAGAAATGTTTTTTTGGATTCAACTTGTTGTATATGCCTGGTTCTAACAGGCTGGGTTGCTTTAATCTCTGCCGTTATCAAATCATGATGTTCAAGTAATGTTATAAATTGCTGACAAAATTTTTCACTTTGGCCTGATAAGGTGACAAGATTATCAATGGTTTTAGTCCCGCGACTTAAATAAACCGCTAGCAATGTGAAATTTTTATTCTGCGAAAGCAGTTTGTTGGATGGCCATTTTTTAAGGCCGTATAATTTTTTGGAAACAGGAGCCTCGTCAGATATTAGTGGTGCACTACCAATATTGGTTTTAATCAGAATTAAAGTATCGACCAACTCATCAGCACGGAAAGGTTTAAAAAATGCGTGACCAGTATAACTTTCGCCACGACGCTTGATCATGATTAATTGAGTTGCGGGTTTAAGTACAAACGGATCGAAATTTTTTTCTGCGTTATAAACAAGCAGGGCATCACATTCACCACTATCCACTAAAATCCAATCGCCTTGTAGCCTGGAACTGGTACGTAGAATCGTACTGATTAAATCAATTTCCGGTTTGATCAAGCCCAAATAACCCAAACGCAATTTCTCTTCCATAAAACGTCTCTAAGACCAAAAGTTAAAAGCAGTAATGACTCTGATCCTGATAGTTAACAGAGCATTACTTAAACTTATCAATCAAACATGAACTAGAGACTAGACCAATTTCGTTACTTTGAATTGCAAAACGAAGAAAATTGATTAATTTTTTTTGAGAAGTGTAAATAAATTTTATGCCTGCGCAGTTTTCATCATTATCAAAAAAAGCAGGCGTATTTTTCATTATGCGAAATAATCAAAAATCCTGTTATCGATATTTCTTTTTCAGAATGAGAGTTTTGCACGAATCAAAATTAATCGTCATTCCTGCGAAGGCAGGAATCCAGCAGTTAAAAAATTTCAATGAAATCAAAGGCTGGATCCCTGCCTTCGCA
>CBFGPN010000105.1:0-13689 GCA_965650675.1 uncultured Cellvibrio sp. | reverse complement strand
CTGCTTGCCAAAAATCCCTCCGCCCCCCGAGAGTGTTGTCGCTCAGGTTGAAGCTCAATTGACATCAGATTCAACCGAGCAGGAGAGGGCAGAATTCAGAGCGGCAACTATGCCTTGCAGCAGTTGCCACAATCAATTCGATGCTTATGGGCTTATGTTTGAAAATTACAACGCCATAGGGGGCTATCGTGCTACAGATGAGCGAGGCATGGCTATCCACAGTAGAGTGGACTTCAGCAAGATGACTGCGTTCACAGGTTTTATTGATGGACCTATTGAGTTTTCCCAGCTGGTGGCGGGGCGGTCAGATTTCGTGGAATGTGTTACCCGCCATATGCTTGCCTATGGCACAGGTATAGACGGTATACAGCGTAACAACTGTGAAGTGACTGATATTACAAAAAATTTAAATCAGCAAAGCACCTTGGCTGACGTAATAAAGGCAGTTGTTTCATCGCCTTCAATGTCGGTTCGAGTTCCGGAGGCATCAAAATGAATAAGTATGAGATCAGTCGTCGTAAGTTTATAGCTGGCCTGGGTGGAGCGGTTGGTTTAAGTAGCTGGGTGGGTCGTGCAATTGCGCAAGAACAAGGTGCTTTGGATCCACGCCGTTTAATAGTGTTCCAGCGTCCTGTTGGAACAATACAGAGTGCTTGGTGGCCAAGCGGAACAGGCACTAATTTGGCGAACTATCAGCTATCCAGAATACTCCAGCCACTTGAGAGTTTTAGGCAGGATATGGTCGTTTTCAGAGGGCTGGGTTTACCGCATGCAGGATCTTCAGGCGGTGGTCATGAGCGTGGCACAGTTTTAACAGTTACAGGTCGCAAGTGTCCTAATTTGTATGCGGGTAATGGTGGTGATGATCCCCAATCCGAAGGTAAAAGTGTTGATCAATTACTTTTGGAATCATCGCCTTACCTGAGTAGCGCACCCGTCAAATCAATACAGGCCTCTTGTGACCAGCGCGCAGACACCCCTGAAGTGTCAACGAGGCATTTATCTTATTCCGGTGCAAGAGCACCCATGCGTCCTTATTACCAGCCCAAAGATTCCTACGAGAGAATCTTTGGGACTTTGATGCCTGGTGGAGCTAGCGATGATTTAACTCGTGCAAGACAAGAAAAGCGCAGTGTTTTGGATTTTGCTCTGAAAGATTTACAGCGTATGCGTGCGGTTGCGCCGGCATCCCAGCGGGATAAACTCGATGCCTATGAAGTTTCAGTGCGGGAGCTTGAAAAGGAGCTCGACAATAACACTAATGATCCTTCATGTGTTAAGCCTGCAGCGCCGGAAGTCATTAATGTGGGTACACGTACTAACGCATATGACAGTGATAATGTTGCTGCGGAGCGCGATGATGTTAAACATCGCACTTTGGGAGAGCTGCATTTGGCAACTATACGTGCTGCATTTAAATGTGATTTGACACGCACAGTTAGCTTTCAGTGGTCACCAGGTACGAACCATGTCAGTTTTGCTGATATGTGGCCTCCCAGTCCGTCTACTTTTAAAGTGCATCACACCACTAGTCATAAGCCAAAGGATGCTGATGTAACCGAGTTTTTACTGCGTATTGAGGTTTGGTATGCGCAGCGCTTGGCAGAGTTTTTAAAGAGCTTGAAAGAAACGACGGACATGACAGGTAAACCGATTTTTGATACGACAGTTTTGGCCTATATCACGGAGGTGGCGAACGCTGACCACAGTTGGGATAACATGCCTTGGCTTATGTTTGGGGGTGCAGCTACCGGATTCATTGGCGGTCAAATGTGGCAGCACAGCGGCGCACAGACTTCATCAGCCACTTCCAGAAATTTGCGATCGACTAATGATTATTGGATGGCATTAGGCAAACCTTTTGGTGTTAATAATTTTACTTTGGGTGATGACACCAGCATGTATTACCAAGCAATCCCCGGGATCTTCAGGTAGGCAGTTATTGTAAATTGGGTTGCTTTGCTGAAGTGATTTTCAGGATTTTTTACAGCGAAGCACCCTTTTATGAGCTTATTAGTTTGTGATGATTTTTTTTGTATGAATCATATAAAAATCCAAAATGATTTACAGAAAGCTTCAAACAAAGAGTCCAGATCATTCGCCTCCTATTTTGCTAACCATAGAGCACAATTGACTGAACAAATTCTCGCATTGGCGAGTTCAAAGGGGCGTCTTTGTCTTTTGGGTGCAGGAAATTGTCTGGATGTTGACCTTGCGAGATTGGCAGAAAAGTTTGACGAGGTACATTTAGTCGATATAGACCAGGATGCCGTAAGGTTTGCAAAATCCCGGTTGACTCCGCTATTGGCTGCGAAAATATTTTTGCATGCTCCCTTGGATTTATCCGGTCTGAACACCTGTATCTCGGACTGGCGTGATATGAAAACAACACCTGAAGCATTCATAAGTTTTCCGAATGATACCTCAGCCACTATATCCCGATTATTGCCGGGGCCTTTTGATACCGTTGTTTCTTGCTGTTTGGTCAGTCAGATACTGTTGACCTTCAGATTGGCTTTGGGTGAGCAGCATAGGTTATTCCAGGCGGGATTAATTACTCTTCTAGTCACCCACCTAAAGGTCATGAGGGAATTAATTCATAATCAAGGACAGGTGTTATTGGTTACAGATGTTAGTTCAAACCAGATTTGCACTCAGCAGGAGTTGAATGAAATTGAGAAAAACAGTTTTGTCCATGCAGAGCAGCTGCTTGACGATTTGGCACGGAAAAATAAATTGTTTAATTATCTGGATCCAAAATTATTAACGACGCTTGTTCAGCAAGACCCCTCACTTTCGGAATCCTCCGAGTTAAGCCCCCCTCAAAAAATTTGGCTTTGGCGCAACGGCCCCCAGCGTACTTTTTTGGTTTATGCATGTTTATTGACGCCACGCTCATAAAACTATTGTGGCGAAAAGTCTATAAAAAACCACAAATTTGATTTAGTCATTAAATCTATCTATACCTAATCTGACTTGGTGTATCCATTTTTAAGCAGCTCGTTTTATGTGGCTCGGTCAGGATGGTAAAGACTTTTCAGAAGGAGATTATTTGAGATTAAGTAAGACGAAAAGGCGCTTTCGGCGGCTGGTCAGTATTCGGCAGATTAGAAGGACAGCTGGATATTTGCTGGCGGTCTACCTATGTCTGTTGCCTGTGCAGTTGTTTGCGTCTGAAGTCTCGTTGCGCATGGCATTTGTGTACAACTTCATCAAGTTTATTGAGTGGCCGGGGAAGGGCCCACAAATCACGCTTTGTGTGATGGGGGATCAGCCCGGGTTGCAGGAAGCCTTGCAGCCTTTGCACGAAAAAGTCCTGTCGGGACGTAAATTGAATGTTATCCACTTTCTGACGATCCAGCCTTCCTATAACGAATGTCAGGTGCTCTATCTGTTGTCACCTGAAGTCTTGCCTGAAATAAACCAAACCCTGCCGGAAGGTTTGGTATTGATGACCAATGAAGTGACCACGCCAGATCCGCGAGTGAGTTTTTCTCTGGTGTTATCCAGAGACAACCGCATGGAGTTTTACGTTAATTCCCACGCTCTGGCACAGGCTAAAGTGACGGCCAGTAGCCAGTTACTCAAGTTGGCAAAAAACTATCAGGGAGAGGCAAGATGAAGACCTATTCCCTTGCCCGCAGGCTGGGTGCACGTGCCATGTTGCTGTCATCGGTCGCCGTGCTGTTCGTATCTTTACTCAGTGTGTGGCACCAATATTCCTCAGCCCAAAACCAGGTGCAGCGGCAACTGCAGACTCTGGCCGAGATGACTGCTTACAATCTGGCTGCACCCAGTATGTTTCTGGATGCAGTGTCAGCCGAAAAATTCCTGAATTCATTGAGTGTGGAAACTGATATAGCGGCTGCCAGAGTGATACTGAATGATCAGCAGATTCTGGCCAGTTACAAGGCTCGGGATACTTCCGTGGATGGGGTAGAGCGAATACAGGCACAGATTCGCTGGCAGGATGAAAGTCTGGGTTATCTGGAGCTGGATTACACCTTGCAGCATCTGCAACAACAGTTCCTTGAGCAATTAACCTATGTTGGTGTTGCGGCTTTGCTGGTATTGCTACTGGCAGGGCTTTTATCCCGTGTTCTGATTCCGGGATTATTAAAACCTTTGGCAACTCTCAGTCAATTGGCAGAGCAAATAGGTCGCGAGGGACGTTATGAATTGCGTGCCGAACCGGTTAATACCCAGGATGAAGTCAGCCAGTTGACACTGCGTTTTAACAATATGCTGGATCGAATCCAGCAACAGGATCATCGTCTGCGCAAACAACAGGAAGAATTGGAGGAAAGGGTTCAGCAGCGCACAGCGGAATTGCAACTGGCAATGGAGGAAGCCCAGTCCGCCAACAAAGCCAAAAGTGAGTTTTTGGCGGTGATGAGTCATGAAATCCGCACGCCACTGAATGGCATTTTGGGCATGACCAGTTTGTTGTTGGAAACAGAGCTGAATACCAAACAAAAACGTTTTGCCCGTGTTGCCCGCAGTTCTGGTGAAGATTTGCTGGCAATCATTAACGACATTCTGGATTTCTCCAAAGTTGAAGCGGGCAAGCTGGAATTGGAGGCGCGAAGTTGTCAGTTAAACCTGATGATTGAGGATCTGGTCGAACGTTACGCGCCCATAGCGCAAACCAAACATCTGGAACTGTTGTGCAATACACCCTTGCCACCTTTATCGGTGTATCTGGATTCCGCAAGGCTGGCCCAGGTGCTGACCAATTTGCTCAGCAATGCCATCAAATTTACCGAGAAAGGAGAAGTGATGCTGGATGTGCGGATTATCCGGGCAACAGCAGAGTCGGTGACCATCCAGTTTTCCGTGAGCGACACCGGCATAGGCATTAGTGATACGCAACGCAAAAATCTATTTCAGGCATTTTCGCAAGCCGACTCCACCATGGCCCGGCGTTTTGGTGGCACAGGTTTGGGGCTGGCTATTTCCCAGCGCATTATTGGTTTGATGAAAGGTGAGATTCAGTGCGAGTCCACTCCCGGCAAAGGCAGTCGTTTTTATTTTGAGTTAACCCTGCCCCTGATCGAGGATTCACGCAATCACCAGTGGATAGAGGGTTTTGAAACACTGCAGGTGTTGGTAGTGGATGACAACCTCACCAATCTGGAAATTCTGGGGAATTGGCTGCGTTCCTGGAAAATTGATCCGGTAATGACCAGTTCGGCACCGGAAGCACTGATCTGGTTGCGCAAAAGACCTTTTGATGTGTTGCTGACTGATTGGATGATGCCGGGTATGGATGGCAGCCAGCTTATTCAGGCAATCAAACAGGAAACCAATCCGCAAATAAAGTCAGTGGATATTATTGTGCTGAGCAGCGCAGAAATATTAATCAACAGTCAGGATCAGTTGCCGCGTTTGATAAAACCGGTTCGTCAGTCAGAGCTCTATAACCAGCTACTCGCCAAAGTGAAATCCCGAAGCCATCCGGGAGAGATTTCCGGGAAAGTATCTGCGGAAAAGTCACCGGAACTGACGACTGCCAATATTTCTCCGGCCCGGACATTAAACGCGAGAGTCCTGTTGGTAGAAGATAATCCAGTCAATCAGGAAGTGGTGATTGCCATGTTGCACAATCTTGGAATATCACCACAGGTTGCACAAAACGGTAAGGAAGGATTGGATCGAATGCTTCATGAAACATTTGATCTGGTACTGATGGATTGTCAAATGCCATTGATGGACGGGTTTGAAGCAACCGATCACTGGCGAGCTTATGAAAAACAACATCAATTGGCGGAGTTGCCAATTATTGCCCTGACAGCCAACGCCATTATTGGCGACAGGGAATTATGTTTGGCTGCCGGTATGAGCGATTATCTGAGCAAGCCCTTTAATCTGGAGCAGTTGGCGGCAATATTGGCGCGCTGGATTTCGGCAGAAAATCGTTCACAAACTCGTCAGGGAAATTTGCGTGAATTGTTGGATATAGATGAAACCTTATTGCAGCAATTACGCAATTTGCGCCCCGGATTACTGGCCAGCGTAGTGCAATTATTTCGACAATCCACGCCGGAATTGTTGGCCGTGTTGGAACAAAACATCAACAGCCAACAAGCGAGTGCAGTATTTAAAACGGCACACAGTATTAAAAACAGTGCTGCCAATTTGGGTATTCGGTCGCTGGCGGATTTGTGCAAGCAACTGGAAGCCAGCGCTTTGAAAGGGGACTTAAGCAGGGCGCAAGAATTCCTCGAAAAAATCAAACAATACTATCGTTCAAGTCTTGCTTATTGGGATGAGTTGGAGGGCAAATTATGAAGCCTGAACCAGCGCAACGAATTTTGGTTGTTGATGACGAATTGGCAGCCAGAATGATGATGCAAGCCACTTTGGAAGAAGCCGGTTTTATTGTGGAAACGGCAGATTGTTGCACGCGCGCGCGCGAATTATTTCGACAATTTGAATTTGATTTGATTTTGTTGGATGTGGTGTTGCCTGATGGTGATGGTTATGAGTTGTGCCGTGAAATGCGTGCACAAAATGTCGATCTTTCCATTCCGGTTGCAATAGTCACTGGCTTGGATGATCTGGAATCCATTCGTTATGCCTATGAATCCGGTGCTACCGATTTTATTACCAAACCCGTGGCATGGGGCACCTTGCCATATCGGGTGAAATATTTGCTGCGCTCGGCACAAGCCATGGCCAAATTAAGTGTGAGCGAAGGCAAAAATCGCGCGCTGCTGGCTAACCTGCCTGACATTATTTTGTGTGTGCGTATCGACGGGCGCGTGAGTGAAGTGCAAGCGGGTGTGGGCGTACAAAATTGGTCGGGATGGTATCACTTGCCGGAAGCTGAAAATCACACTTATCTGGTACCTGAAATTTATGCGTTGGTGGAAGAGTGCTTGCGACAAGCGCTCGCCGAAAAAAATATTGGATATCTTGAATTCCAGTGGTCACCGGATGGAACCCGATTGTGCGATTGGGAAGCGCGTCTGGTTCCGCAAAATGATCTCGAAGTGTTGATGGTGGTGCGTGACATTACCCAACGCAAAAAATATGAAAACCAATTGCGTTTGTGGGGAAATATTTTTGAATCCAGCAGTGAAGCGATTTTGATTACCGATATCCATTTTCGCGCAATTTCGGTGAATAAAGCATTTGAAAATATGACGGGCGTGAAAGAGGCCGATATTTTTGGTGTAGATGTGTTGGCTATAGGCATTCGTTTTGAAGGTGCAAGCCGCTATCGTGAAATAGTGCATCAATTACATGAAACCGGACACTGGCAAGGTGAATTGCTCAACAAACGCACCAGCGGTGAAATGTTCCCCTGTTGGTTTTCGATTAGTCGTGTGTTGAATACAGCAGGTGTAATTGAAAATTATGTGGCGATATTCAGCGATATTACTGAATATAAAAATTCACGCGAGCGCATTGATTTTTTAGCGCATCACGACAATTTAACCGGGCTACCCAATCGCATTTTATTGAACGACCGACTGGGTATGGCTTTGGCACAGGCCAATCGATTGCACGAAAAATTGGGTTTGTTATTTATTGATCTGGATCGTTTTAAAAATATCAATGATTCGCTGGGGCATGCGACGGGCGATCAGGTATTGGTAGAGGTTGCCGAGCGTTTGGTGAGTGCGGTACGTACGGTCGATACAGTTGCACGTTTGGGTGGCGATGAATTTATTGTGATGTTCCCGAGCGTGCGTGATGAAAGTAGTTTGGCTGATTTAACCATCAAAATACGCGATTTATTGCAGATCCCTTTTTCGATTAACAATATGAGTTTGCGTATTACGCCCAGTATCGGTATTGCGGTTTATCCTGAAGATGGTAAAACCGGAGATGAATTAATTAAAAATGCAGATGCGGCTATGTATCTCGCCAAAGAAAAAGGTCGCAACAATTATCAGTTTTATACACCCTCATTAAATTCGCGCACACTTTATCGGCTCACACTGGAAAATGATTTACGCAACGCTATAGATAAGGGTGAATTTGAATTGCATTACCAACCGCAAATTGTTGCGGCTACGGGTGAAGTTGACGGATTGGAAGCGCTGGTGCGTTGGCGTCATGCAGAGCGAGGTTTGATTTCGCCGGCAGAGTTTATTCCCCTGGCAGAAGAAACCGGTTTGATTATCGGATTGGGTGATTGGGTATTGGCAGAAGCAGTTAGCCAAATCAAACTATGGCAATCCCGTGGCATTTCTTTATTAGTCAGTGTCAACATTTCTGCATTGCAATTCCGGCAAACCGATTTTTTGTGGAAACTGAATAAACTATTGGCTGAGGCGGCACTCACATCATCAGTACTTGAATTGGAATTAACCGAAACCATTTTGATGGACGATACCAAAAACAGTATTTTTATGTTGAACCGTCTGCGCGAAAATGGTTACCGCATTGCAATCGATGATTTTGGAACCGGATTTTCCAGCTTGAATTATTTGCGACACTTTCCGGTGGATATTTTAAAAATCGATCAAAGTTTTATTCGCGATTTGATGATAGAAAAAGAATCAACCGCCATAGTTGAAAGCATTATCACTTTGGCGCATGCACTGGGTAAGGTGACCATCGCCGAGGGTGTTGAAACAGAAGAGCAATTTTTTTGGCTGCAAAGCCGAAACTGCCGCATGATGCAGGGCTATTTAATTGCCAAACCCATGCCGGCAGAACAGCTGGAAATCTGGATGTCTGATTGGACCAAACAAACCCATCGACTGTTTCTGCCTTTGGCTAATAAAGGAATGAAGTGACGTTTTTTGTGTTATCGATTAATGCGGAGCTAAACTTTCATCCCAAAAAGTCGCTTCAATTTTATTTCCATCCAGATCGCGAACGAAGCAGCCGTAGTAGGCGTCAGTATATAAAGGTCTTGGTCCGGGTGGGCCGTCGCAGGTGGCGCCATTTTCAATTGCGGTGTTGTAAAAATCATGTACTTGTTGTTTGTTACCCGCGATAAATGCGACATGTGTTCCATTGCCTTGTGTTGCTGCTTTGCCGTCTATAGGTGTTTGCAACCAGAATTCAACAAATTGCTTTCCGTAACCTGCTGCGCCTGGATAATCTTCTTTTAATTTTATATTCAGTGTAGATAAAACCCGATTATAAAAGTCGCGTGCTTTTTCAAATTGGTTGGTGCCCAACGACAAATGCGAAATAATGGAAGGATTTTCTTGCGTCATACGATTTCTCCTACATATCGATTAACAAATTACACAATCAAATGATGCTGATCATCAAACACCCAGGCATCTTCGTAATCCACTTCAAATAAATAACCATCAGGATCACGAAAATAGCCCGCAACACCCCAGTGGGTTTTGGTTGCAGGTTTTACCAATGTCCCACCCGCTTCAACTGCTTTGGCAAGAATGCGTGGCACTTCTTCAACTGTTTTTGCGAGATACACCAATGCAGTACCGGAAAAACCTGAACCCTGATCAGTAGGCGAGAGTGCATCTGCCGCTAAATCTTTTTTACCAATTAAACATAAGGCAAATCCACCCATATCGTATTTCACAAATCCGGAATGGCTGGTAACAGCGCGTTGCCAGCCCAGTGCATCGTAAAATGCTGCCGAGCGTAAAACATTATCAACGCCCAATAAAATCAAATGTAATCGTTGTGATGGCGCCAATGATGACAATTCATTTTGATATTCATCACCTACCGCTAAATGGTCGAGCATAAAAAGTTTCCTTATTGCAATTGCCAAAATGGTTATCAGGCTACTTGGTTTGACTGTCTAAAGTTGTCAGTATGTTCATGGCATTAATCCTGCTAAATAAATTACCGGTTAAGAGAGTTCAATCGATTCATTTTACAAGGGCAAGCCTGTGGTAGGCATATTCAACTATTTTGCGCATCTCAAACCCGGAAAATTAATTCTCTGGTACTACCTCATTTGGTATTTCACTACGGTTTATTTTCGTTTTGATGCCAATCCGAAAATCTGGATTAATGCCTTGGGAATCAGCGTGGTGATTGGAATTGCGTTGACCTTGAGTGTGGGTAACGGGCAATCCTTAATGGCTAATCCCTGGCAGACTTTTCGCTTATTCTGGATGCCCTTTGCCGTGTCGAGTTTTTCATCATTAATCAAAGGTCAGGGATATTTTGTGATTTTTTCCCCGCATCTATTTGAATCATTAGTTGCTATCAGTGCCTGTTTATTGTTCACCCTGGTGGTCTGGGCGCTTAAAATCAGGGCAGATTATCTTCAGGAAAATTTGTCTTCCAGATAGTTTGTCCTAACCCGGTTTTTATTTTCCCATACGCTGTAAAATGTGGCTGCTAATGCCGCTGATCAATCGTGTTGCCAGAAATTCGAGGACGTTACCAATCCAAGACCGACAGCAATAGCGGCGGGTGACTAGCCAGGTTTGCCGCTCATCACACATAGAAACCTTTTGGCACCAATTCCCCACGGAACATGGATCAATTGCCAGAATATCGTTTCTTTCAAAGTAGATAAAAACACACGTAGATAAAAACGGAGATTATCCATGCACAGTTTTGTAAAAATTATTTTGACCATCATCGCTACGATCAGCTTGCCAGTGATGGCGGATGAGCCAGTACCCAAAACACTTGATGAATTAAAAGTTGCGATTGAAAAAATTCGCGTGGAAACCAAAACGCCAGCGGTTGGTATTGCATTGGTGGATAACAGCGGAATTGCGTGGGTTGATGGATTGGGTGAAGCTAATCTGAAAACCCATGCAGAAGCAGATGAAAATACTTTATTCCGCATTGGTTCAGTGTCCAAAATGTTTGCTGCATTGGCTGTGTTGAAATTACAAGAGGAAGGAAAATTAAATTTACAAGATAAAGTTCGTGATTTGGCGCCGGAAATTTATTTTGAAAATGCCTGGGAAGAAACTCATCCCGTTAGATTGGTTCATTTGTTGGAACACACTACCGGTTGGGATGATATTCATTTAGCGGAATACGCCTATTCCGCGCCTGACTCTATGACAACCAAAGAAGGCCTTGATTATCATCCTGATTCACGTAAATCGCGTTGGGTTCCCGGTACGCGTCATGCCTATTGCAATTCAGGTGCAGCGGTGGTGGCTTATATTGTTGAAAAGATCACAGGCGAAAAATACGAAGACTATATAAGCGAGACATTTTTCAAGCCACTTGATATGCAGTCTACCAGTTATTTCAAAACAGATTTATATCAACAAAAGGGGGCGACACTTTATACGAATAATAAACCGGAAGATTATTGGCATATCATTTTTCGAGCAGCAGGTTCTATAAATTCATCGCCAAAAGATATGGCGAATTTTTTGAAATTTTTAGTATCGCGTGGATCAATCGAGAATCAACAATTAATTTCAAAAGCATCGATTGATCGAATGGAAACACCCGAAACGACTTTGGGAAACACATCCGGTATTAAAGCTGGTTATGGTCTCGCCAATTACACAACAGGTTACAACGATTTTCATATTGCATTTCATGGTCATAATGGCGGTGTATTTGGCGGTGTGACTGAACTCAGTTACAGCAATCAATTGCAAGCGGGTTATGTTGTTATGCTTAACTCAGGTAATGGAATGGCACTGGATAAAATATCCAAAACCATTCGCGGATTTTTAGCAAAAGATCACAAGGTTATTAAACACGAACCTATTTCATTACCTGAAAAATTCAAAACATTGAATGGGTACTATACGCCTGTTAACTTCCGCAATCATATGAGTCGTTTTGTGATTGCTACGTTTGGTGTAATGAAATTTCGCACTGATGACAATCGTCTCTATCGCAGCCCTTTATTCGGCGGATGGGAAAGCAAAGATTATGCAGTGAACGACAATAATTTAATTGATGCCTGGTCGGGTTTGGAGACAATTACATTGGTAAATGATCCGATTGAAGGTGATCTGGTTCAAGTGAGTACAGATTTATTCAAACCTGTACCTGCATTCCAGGTCTTTGGTGTGTTGGGGCTTTATTCTGCACTCAGCATAATCACTTTGTGTAGTTTAATTGCCATTATGATTTGGGGTGGGCGACGAATCGGGAAAAAACTTCCCATGGATTCCAGCGTCCGTATGCGTATTTGGCCATTGATTTCAGGCGTAATATTTTTTGCGCTTATGATTAGCATGTCACTCGGTGGATTGTTTTTACAGGCCTATGCCAGTATATCTATATTATCGCTGATTGTTTTTTTGCTCAGTATTGCCTACCCGACGATAACGCTTTTTGGTTTGTTTAAGTTTTTTACTTATCAATATGATTCAGTGCCAATATGGATAGTCTTGTACGCCATTTTTTACACAATGTTGAATGTATTGGTGGCAATGCACTTGGTTTATTATGGGATCTTCGCTCTTAAAACCTGGGCTTGATTGATGAATATTGATTTCTTTCCGCGCAATAAAAAATTCTGGATCTACCACGGATCGATTCTATTGATTCTGTCGTTGATTCAAACTGTCATTATTTTATTGTGGCGGGAAGAAAAGCTATTTAATTTTTTATGCGGGCTATTATGGTTGCCGCTGTTTACATGGGCTGTTCTGGGTTACCGATATCTCTATAAAACTCGCCAGTGGAATAAATTAAATACAGGAAACAATATTTTTTTGGTAGTGGGATACAGTTTGGTCGCTGGTTTGATAGTGGCGCTCTTGATGCTGGGTTTGGTTACACCATTTTTCTGGACGGATGTAGAAAAAATTCTGCTTCAGCACAATATATCTGTTACTACTATATTGTCCCAGTTAGTTGTGACCAATTGGTTTCAAACCATGTTGTTTGTAGCGAGTTGGATTTTTATCTACATTGGTATCGTCACTCGCCAGCTGGTAAAAGAAACTGAATTGACGAATTTACGTTTGCAAAATAGTTTGAAAGAAGCACAGCTCGCCAATCTAAGCAATCAACTCAACCCGCATTTCTTGTTTAATACACTCAATAACATAAAATTTATGGTTCGACTGGATCCGCTTAAAACCGAAAAAATGATTACAGACTTATCTGACATTCTGCGTTATTCATTGGAATCCAATAAAAAAGAAAAAGTCAGGATTGGCGATGAGCTGGAGATATTGAATCGTTATCTTGATATAGCCAGGGTGCAGATGGAAAACAGATTGAATGTTGTGATTTCAATTCCACAGGCTATTTATTGCAATCTGATTCCACCCATGATTTTGCAATTGTTGATTGAAAATGCAATCAAACATGGCATCGATTGTTTGCGACACGGTGGAGATGTGACATTGACGGCGGAGGTGATTTCCGATCAAATCCATTTCACCATTGTCAATGATATTCCAAATACGCATTCCAATTCTTTGGCTGGTACAGGAATTGGTTTGGCTAATATTGAACAGCGACTCAAATTACTTTATGGCAATCGAGCTGTATTTGCTGTAACAGAATCGGATTCAATATTTAGTGTAAAACTAATTCTTCCAAAGGAATTATCATGATGAAAGCGGTGGTGGTTGAAGATTCGCGTATAGCACGTGAAGGTTTGGTGGAGATGTTAAAATTATTCACTGAAATAGAGGTTGTCGGTGAAGCAGAGCATCCTGTCCCCGCCCTGGAGCTTATTCTCGATAGGCGCCCCGATGTTATTTTTTTGGATATACACATGCCGGGCGAAACCGGGTTTGATTTACTGGAAAAATTGGACTATGTGCCACGTATTATTTTTACTACTGC
>CBFGPN010000104.1:0-13775 GCA_965650675.1 uncultured Cellvibrio sp. | reverse complement strand
TTATCTTCGCGAATACCAGAGCACGTGTTGATGAATTAAATTTGCTGTTAAAAAAGCATGGGCATGCAGTTAGTTTGTTGCATGGTGAAATTACACAGGATGAACGGAAAAAAGCATTGGATCGATTCCGACAAGGTTCTACTACTGTATTGGTAGCAACTGATGTTGCTGCAAGAGGTTTGGATATTGAATCTGTTGAGTTGGTTGTGAATATTGATATGGCTTATTCTGGTGATGAATACTTACACAGGGTTGGTCGCACGGGCAGGGCGGGGCAATCAGGATTGGCGATCAGTTTTGTTACTGCGAAAGATTGGAATCTTACAAAAGGTATAGAACGCTATTTAGGCATTCAAATGGAAATTGTGCAAGTGCCAGGTTTAACGGCGGCATATAAGGGACCTGATAAATTAAAATCATCCGGGAAAGCAGTTGGTATTAAAAAGAAAACAACAGAAAAATCCAAAGCACCCGAGAAAAAAGTAAAAGAGCGATTGAGAGATAAAAAAAATATTGGCAAGCGCCGTCAGGCCTCTGCGACGTCAGATGATGTGCAAACCCGGGATGGGTTTGCTCCGCCTAAAAAGAAATTGATTAAAAAAATGGAAGATTTGAATGATGAGTAATAAGTCGTAAAAATTGTTTGACCTGATAATAAATTCAGCCTAATATCAAGATGAAAGGGAAATTTCTTCAGGTATCAAGCTCTGCCTAAATAATTGAGCTTTCCCCAAAAATCATTGAGGAGGTGTTTAAGCAAAAAAATCCTCGATCAGTTTGCGACTTGGTTATAAACAGTGGCAGCTCGCGCTGCAGATGTTAATCAAAATCACATGGGGACGCATATATGGCAAGAAAATCGCAGGCCAAACACTACAGCAAAGGTGGTTCAGGCAACAACGATTTCTGCAACGACGATTTTAACAACAACAATTTCTACAAAAGCGATCAGGAAGATTATAAACGTGGAGGACATTCGTCTCGCCACAAATCGTCCCGACGATCGACGCGTAATGATGACAACATCATTGAAATAAAGTCCCGATCACAGCAACTGCAAACCGCTTACTCTCCTCCTCGATCTGCCCACCCGCTCCACGCAAGAACCAAATCCCAGCAACAATATATCAACGCAATTAATAGCCACATGTTAACTTTTGGTATTGGCCCGGCAGGGACAGGAAAGAGTTATTGTGCAGGTGCGTTAGCAGCTGAAGCATTGGAATCAGGAAGAATTGAACGAATTATTTTAACTCGTCCAGCTGTTGAGTCAGGAGAAAGCCTTGGTTTTTTGCCAGGAGATCTGGATGAAAAATTTTCAGTTTATATAGATGCATTCCGCGACATTTTAAATGAACGGTTGGGAGCGGGTACAGTTGATTACTGTCTGCGCCACGGACGAATAGTTGCCGCGCCACTGGCTTTCATGCGGGGGAAAACTTTTAACAGTAAAACTTTTGTGATTTTGGATGAGGCCCAGAACACATCGCCTGCACAAATGAAAATGTTTTTGACGAGAATCGGTGAAGATTGCAAGGTGGTAATTAATGGAGACATTAATCAGAGTGATATTCGTGGCCCCAATGGTTTGGCGGATGCAGTCGAACGTTTGACAGATTTGCCAAATGTGTACGTGCATGAATTCAAGCGTGAAGACATTGTACGAAGTGGATTGGTTAAAGATATTATTGATCGTTATGAGCTAACTGAAGAAGAAAGTTAACTTCATAATGAATAGATTGCTACCTGTGACTTTGTGTGACGGGTAGTTTTTTGTTTGTTATCTGGCGTTGTCGGGTTATCGGGTGTCGATAAATTTTACTAATCGATTTTTGAGTCAAGCCCGATGCCGGTGAATAATTAGCGTTTGAGGTCTGCAATATTGCCATTTCAGGCCTTTAGCCCACTGATTTTTAAAAATGTGATATGTTTCACGTTATTTCGTTTAGCTGGCATGGATTTTGAACATACGGCACGATGTTCTGTTTTTGGGTTAGGCGCCAATGAAATGACGTATGGTGACTAAGTTCTTCTATCACTCTTTGGATAATTCAATGTTTCAAGGTTTCTATTTTCCCGGCAATTGTTGTTCAATTATAAAAATCTTTCTTGTTTGCGGTGCCCTGTCAGCTTCTCCATTGATCGCCCAGGAAACTGTTCTGGCCAGCGAAGCCGAAAACGAGGTAATCAAGGAAATAGTGACCCAGGCAATTAATTTCAGCCCTGAAGTACAGGCGGGGTGGCATGAGTTTTTGGCATCCAGACAAGACATAAAAATTGCCAAATCGGGTTATTTGCCATCGGTTGACCTGTCGGGTTCTGTTGGTTCAAGGCGACGAGATTATGATGGTCGTGGCAGTTACAGTGCCAATCAGGGCCAAATCAGCCTGACCCAAAGTCTGTTCGAAGGCTTTAAAACAGTCGGTGAAGTAGAGCATTTCAGCCAGGCGAGTCAGGTTCGTTACTTTGAGCTTCTCGATTTGGTGGAGTCTACCGCTCTGGAAGCGGTTCGCGCTTATCAGGATGTTGCAAGCAATCGCGAAATGGTGAAATTGGCTCGCGATAATTACACCAAACATCGTCAGGTTTACTCACAAATTGAAGAGCGTGTGCTTTCAGGTGTGGGGCGTCGGGTTGACCTGGAACAAGTGGCGGGTCGTCTGGCTTTGGCGGAAAGTAATTTGTTAATTGAGGCGTCCAACTTACATGATGTCAGTGCGCGTTATTTGCGAATTGTCGGGCAGTTACCGCCGGAATCTTTGCCAGAAATAGAATTAACTAACAAGCCATTGCCGGATGACGTTCGTGAAGCTCTGCTTCTGGCTTACAAAGGTAATCCTGGTTTTCATGCGGCTGTTAAAAATATTGCTGCAGCCAAGGCGCAAGTGAAAGTTGAGCGCTCCGGATATTATCCAAAAGCAGAGTTGCGCGCACGTCAAAGCACGAGTCGCAATTTAAACGGGTTTGATAATCGAGTTGATCCCGATCCCTATGGTGAAGAAACCGCAATTGAATTTGCATTAACTTATAACCTTTATTCCGGGGGAGCCAATCGCGCTGCTGTTCGCCGTTCACTGGAAGAAGTCAATCAAGCAAAAGATTTGCGCGACAAGGCCTGTATTGATTTACGACAAACTACACAAATTGCCTACAACGATGCGCATCGTATAGAGGAACAGTTAATTTCTCTGGATCAACATCGCCGCTCCAGTGACAAAGTGCGTACGGCCTATACCGAGCAATTTAATATCGGTCAAAGAACTTTGCTGGACTTACTGGATGCTGAAAACGAATATTTTGAAGCCAGTCGTTCTTATACAAAAGCGGATGCAGACTTGGAAATTGCCTATGCCCGTACGCTTGCCGCTATGGGACGATTGTTACCGGCTGTGGGTGTGTTACGCGACGGAATTGATGTGTTACATCAGGACGAAAAAAAGAAGGATGTGGTAATAGATGAAATAATCAACGTTACGGAATCTGCATGTCCCGATACTGCGCCCGAAGAATTCAATCGTAAGAATCTGATATCTGAATTAATTCCCATATCAACAGACGCACTTTTTGACACCAACAGTTCAAAATTAAAAACAACTGCGAGCAGTCGCCTTGATGAGCTTATTGAAAACATAAAGGTCACCAATCATCTGGTATCAGTAGATGTCGTAGGTCATACGGACAACACTGGCCCGGATGCAATTAACCTTCCGCTTTCCAAAGCACGTGCACAGGCTGTGCGCAATTATCTGGTATTGAATGGATTGGAGTCTGTGCCTGTGACTGTCGATGGCAAAGGCGCATCAAGTCCGGTTGCAGACAACAAAAGCGAACTGGGGAAAACAGCCAATCGTCGTGTTGAAATTATCGTTTCCCGAAGTGTAGATATGATGGTTTCCAGTCGTTAATTCTTTTCATCGAAAAGCGCATCAGATAACAGGCTGGTGCGCTTTTTTTATGGGCATTTTTACGTAAATAAAATTTTTATATTCCCGATTGTTTGACTACACTTGGGTAAATTTTGCGATTTTACACCAGAGTAAAACCATGACTTCAGATGTTCCAATTGCTGAAAAAAATACTGCCCCGGAGAGCAGCTTGCTGGAGTCTTTGTTAATCGTCGCAAAAGCTCATGGCAGTACAGTAACCAGGGAATCATTAACAGCCGGGTTACCCTTAACCACAGGTCAGTTGACTCCGGGTGTTTTTGCGCGGGCTGCTAAAAGGGCGAATTTATCCAGTAAATGGGTAGACAAGAATTTAACCGGGCTTAATCCGGCACTGTTTCCGGCGATTTTGTTATTGAAGGATAATCAGGCTTGCATTCTGTTATCCCTTGATCAACAAACACAAAAAGCAAAATTGATTTATCCTGATTTGCCAGAATCTTCGGTTGTACTTTCTGTTGATGAATTAAATACGCAATACACAGGTCGGGCAGTTTATATTCGTCCTGTCGAAGGCTTTGATGTTCGTACGGCAGATGTTGTCAAACAACACAAAGGCCATTGGTTTTGGCAGGTGATAAAGGATTATAAATACTTATATCGTGATGTATTGTTGACAGCCTTGCTGATTAATATTTTTGCATTGGCTGCACCACTGTTCACTATGAATATTTACGATCGGGTGGTACCCAATCAGGCAACAGATACATTGTGGATTTTATCGATTGGTATGTTGATTGCGATTAGTGCTGATTTACTCTTGCGCATGATGCGTGCGTGGTTTGTTGAATTGGCAGCGAGTCGTATGGATGTCACTTTGTCTGCCACTATCATGGAGCGTGTGTTGGGTATGCGTTTATCGCACCGTCCGCAATCGGTTGGATCTTTTGCGGCAGGTTTGCAATCGTTTGAATCCATTCGTCAGTTTGTCAGCTCTGCAACCTTGTTAGCTTTGGTTGATTTGCCATTTGTGTTGATATTTTTTGCAGTCATTTTATTAATTTCCTGGCCTTTGGTTTTTCCGATTTTATTCGGTGTCATAGTGATGGTGATTTACACTGCTGCAGTACAAAAAAAAATGCATCAGTTATCGGATGAATCCATGCAAGCCAGCGCGCAGCGTAATGCAATTTTGATCGAAAGCTTAAGCAGTATGGAAACTCTCAAAACCCTGGTTGCGGAAAGTCGTATGCAATCAATTTGGGAAAAAGCGGCACTGATGGCATCGCATATTGGTGTGAAAATGCGTTTGCTTTCCAATTCGGTTTCTTCCGGCACACTCTGGCTGCAACAATTTATTTTAATTATGGTAATGATTGCCGGTGTGTATCTGATTGTAAATGGACATTTGACACAGGGTGGGTTGATTGCCTGTTACATGTTGGCTTCACGCATTATGTCACCTATTGCGCAAACAGCAGGGTTGATGATGCAGTATCACTCTGCAGCAACAGCTTTGACCTCACTCAATCAGATTATGGAAAAACCAATTGAGCGACCTGCCGATAGTCAATGGATTAGTCGCCCGCAATTGCGTGGTGCGATTGAATTTAAAAATGTGAATTTTCGTTATGCAGAAGATGATCGTGATGTTTTGCGTTCGATCAGTTTTTCTATCCAGCCAGGAGAACATGTTGCAATCTTGGGACGTAATGGTTCCGGCAAAACGACGCTTGAAAAATTAATTGCGGGTTTATACCAGCCCGATTCTGGAACTGTGTTGATTGATGGAATTGATATTCGTCAAATTGATCCCGCTGAATTGCGTCGAAATATTGGTTATGTAGCACAGGAAGTGGATTTGTTTTTCGGCAGCTTGCGCGACAACATTGCTATGGGAATGCCGCAAGCATCGGATGAAAAAATTCTTGAAGCAGTGCGCATGAGTGGATTAACCGATTTTGTTAACCAACATCCTTTGGGTATGGCTATGCCTGTGGGTGAGCATGGAAAATTATTATCAGGTGGGCAGCGCCAGTCAGTTACATTGGCTCGTGCACTACTGATTGATCCCCCCATTTTATTAATGGACGAACCAACAGGGTCTATGGATCACACCAGCGAAGAGGAATGCAAACGCCGCATTGCAGAATTTGCACAGGGTAAAACGTTGATAGTGATTACACATCGTACATCACTGCTGGAGTTAGTGAATCGTATTATTGTCATGGACTCCGGAAAAATTGTGGCAGATGGACCAAAAGAACAAGTTGTTGAAGCTTTACGTCAAGGGCGCATCGGGAGAGCTTCCTGATGACCGAAAAAAATTCCTATCAAAAAAATTCTTATCAATTGTGGTTTGAAAAAATTGGCCGTTTACTGGATAAGCTGGGAATTCCTGCGAGTCGTATTATTGAAAAAGCGTTTGCACGATGGTTGTTATTTAAAACCAATGATCAACGCGATTGGGTAACAGAGGCAGATTGGGCAAAGTTGCAGCAGGAACCTGTGCGAGCGCGTTTATTATTGCGGATGATCGCCTGGATTATGTTGGTTTTATTTATCTGGGCAGCATTTGCGCCGATAGATGAAGTTGCGCGTGGTGAAGGCAAAGTGATTCCCTCCTCACAACTGCAAGTCATTCAATCATTTGATGGTGGTGTGGTTGAAGCTGTTTTCGTAAGAGAAGGTCAGGTAGTGAACAAAGGTGATTTGTTATTGCGTATTGATCCGACGCGTTTTATTGCCACCTATCGTGAAAATCGTGCGGAATATTTATCACTGCAGGCACGTGCCGCCCGATTGGGTGCTTTAACCTCCAATACTGAATTTCAATTGCCAAAAGGTATGGAAGATGAATCGCCGGATATTGCTATGCATGAGCGAAACTTATATATGTCCAATCGAAAAGAATTGGATGAACAACTCAGTATTGCCAAAAGTCAGCTCACCCAAAGAGAAGAAGAATTAAATGAAGTGCGTGCGAAATTAACTCAAGTTTCACGTGCATTGGAGTTGGCACAACAGGAATTAACAGTCACCAAACCTTTATTGGCCAGTGGTGCTATTTCTGAAGTGGAAATTTTGCGATTGGAAGGTGAAGTGTCCAATGCCAAAGGTGAAAAAGAGCAAGCACTTGCACAAGAGCAGCGTTTGCTTTCAGCGATTGAAGAATCAGAAAGTAAATTGCGTGAAACGGAATTGTTAGTTACTAACAAATGGCGTACCGAATTATCGGAAGTGTTGAGCAAAGTTGCATCCCTCAGTGAAAGTGGAACGGGGCTTGCGGATAAAATCAAATATTCTGAAATTCGTTCACCGGTTCGCGGAACGGTGCAGCGTGTTTTTACCAATACAGTGGGCGGTGTCGTACAGCCAGGCCATGAAGTTATTGAAATGGTTCCACTTGATGATCAATTGATTATTGAAGCGAAAGTATCACCTAAAGATATTGCATTTTTGCATCCGGATCAGGAAGCAATTGTAAAATTTACGGCTTATGATTTTGTTATTTACGGTGGATTAAAAGGTAAAGTTGAACACATCAGTGCTGACACGATTACGGATGAAAAAGATCGTACATATTACATAGTGCGAGTACGTACCGATCGCACTGGCTTTGATCCAAGTTTGCCGATAATGCCGGGCATGATGACACAAGTGGACATTCTGACGGGTAAAAAAACCGTACTGGCGTATTTACTTAAGCCTGTGTTAAGAGCAAAACAAAACGCCATGACTGAACGATGAAACAACATTTTTTTATTGCACCTGCTGTTATTGATTCCCCTCGTTGGCAACAGGCTTTTCCTCGCGCGATTCGGACAGAAACACTGCCGGCACAATTGTATTCGGGAGATTGTTGTTGGTGTTATGTTGTTGATCTGAAACATTTTGCCGAATTAATACAAAAAATACCAAAAGATGTAATCGTCATTGCCATGAGTGCCAGTGAAAATGTTGCCGAAGCACGACAATTGCTTGCGCTGGGTGCCAGTGGGTATGTGCATTATTTGGCCGTGCCGCAAGTATTGATGTCGGTGGCCGATACCGTCGCATCCGGCAGCATGTGGTTAGGCGCAGACTTAATGCGGCAGTTGGTTTTGTCCAGTGCAAAAATATTGGAGGCAGTAGAGCCCCTGCCACAAACACAACACGAAAAGCGCTTATTGCTCTTAACTGATCGAGAAAGGTCAGTGGCGGAATTGGCTGCTCAGGGTAAAACCAATAAAGAAATTGCACGAGATTTAGATATTACCGAAAGAACTGTTAAAGCGCATTTGGGATCTGTTTTTGATAAATGTCAAATACGCGACAGACTACAGTTGGTATTAATTATGTCAGGTAAGCAACTTGCGAATTGAAAAGTGAATGACTGCAAATCATTGCGGTTGCTTTCAGCACAATCTATATTTTTTGAATGTCGCACTTAATTATGATGTCTGGTTTTTCTGTGGGAGTGATGGATTATGCAAGACGGACGAAAAAAGATCTTGGTCGTGGATGATGATCGGTTTGCGCAGAAACTGGCGGTTCGTTCTTTATCGAGTGTTTATGAAGTTCGTGTTGCCAGCGATGGTGATGAAGGTATTTCCCTTGCTGAAGAATGGTCACCGGATACTATTTTATTAGATGTTGAAATGCCTGGTAAAACAGGTTACGAAGTCTGCGAGATAATCCGTCGAACACCGTCAATTTCTCGAATTCCGGTAATTTTTTTATCGGGAAACAGTTCATTGCGCGAGAAAATGCTGGGTTTTGAAGTTGGGGCTGATGACTATGTTGTTAAGCCTTTTGAAGCGGAGTTGTTGCGTGCAAAAGTTGCGCGTATTGCTGAAGGATATGCTGAACACAATGCACTTGACCAAAAAGCTAAAGATGTTCAACGCATGGTTTTTGATGCGCTAACGAGTAGCGCAGAATTAGGTAAAGCGTTACGTTTTGTTGAGCACACTTACTCATTACATAATTTCGATGAGCTGGCAGTCGCTTTATTTAAAGTTATGGGAGAACTGGGGTTGGTAACTTCAGTTGTTTTTCTGTCCAATACCGGTGCTCGTTATTATTCTTCCAACTCTAGTGAAATTTCACCTCTTGAAAGAGATTTGTTGCAGCTAATGCATCAACAGGGACGTTTTATTGATTTTGGTTGTAGAACTTTTATCAATTATCGCCAGGTTTCATTATTGGTGAAAAATATGCCGTTGGATAATATGGAACGCTATGGACGAATGAAGGATACCATCCCTTTTATTTTGGGTGCTGTTGATGGAAAAGTTCGTGCACTTGATTTGCATCAGACCTTGCTTGGTCATTCAGCAAATATGAGTAAGTCAGTTGATGCAATAGGTAAGATTTTGGACAATCTTACAAAAAATGTCATGGCAGGCAATGATCATATTAATGACATTATTAGTTTTTTATTAACTGATCTGGATTTTCATTTGCCGCGTTTGGGCTTGGAGGCTGATCAGGAAAAATTTATTGTTTCAAAAATTACATCTGCATTTGAAGATACTGTCAGTCATATGAAAAATGGATTGCAAATAGGTGATTCATTGCGGGATGTAGTGCGTTTGTTGGAGCATTTGGCAATTCAGCAGCAGCACCTTATAGACCTGAATTTTATTGAGCAAATCCCTGGAGTTGAATCTGAATTGCCGAATGACGGAGAAATTTATTCCAGTGATGTCGAACTTTTTTGATTATAAAAAAATAAAACTCCATTCTTTTGGTTCTATTGTCCATTAGTCCAATAGCAGTCTTGCCAATCCCATCTAAAATGCAATTAGTCCGTTTTTCTATCTTGAGTTTCTATCTATTATTTCCCCGGAGTTTCAAATGAGTAATGCCGTTGCCACAGTTGCGTTTTTACAAGGTAAAGCCTGGGCTAAAAGCCCTGACGGTGAATTGCGTCCGTTGACGGTTGGCAGCGTGTTGAATGCAAATGACATTCTGGTGACGGGCTTGAATGCGCGGATTGAGTTGGATACAGGTGATTCTGAAAGGATTGTTGTGGGTAGTGGGCAAGAAATTTCCATGAGTCGCGATCTGAATGCAGACTCAGCGACTACCAATGAGGAAGCGGAATTGACTGATGCTTCAGTACAGGAAGCACTGACAATTCTTGAACAGGGTGGGGACCTCCTGGAAGAGCTGGAAGAAACAGCTGCTGGTAATACGGGTGGTGCCAGTGGCAGTAGCCATGGTTTTGTGCAGTTGACGAGATTGATAGAACAAATCGATCCTCTTGCTTTTAATTTTGATGCAGCTAATTCCGGCTCTGCAGCCGTTCCTTCAACTGATTCCGAGTTACCCCGTAATAATCCACCGGAAGTTATTGATCAACAGCTTGTGTTTGATGAAGACAGTGTTTTAACCGGACAAATTATTGCAACCGATATTGAAAACGATACGCTCACTTATTCAGTTGCTACACAACCCATCAATGGCGTTTTGGTATTGGATTCGGTAACAGGGTCTTTCACATTGACTCCCAATTCAAATTTCAATGGCCCCGACAGTTTTGTGGTTACTGTAACTGATACAGCGGGCAACAGTGTTAATAACACCATTTCACTCACGATTAATCCTGTTAACGATGCGCCTGTCAGCAGCGCACAACCGCTGGTGACAAATGAAGATACGCCAGTGACCGGTCAAATTGTTGCCACTGATGTTGAAAATGATACGTTGAGTTTTGTTGTGAGCACCAATCCTGTGAATGGTGTTGTCACAATTAATGCAGCAACGGGTGCTTACGAATACACGCCCAATGCAAATTTCTACGGTGCAGACAGTTTTATAGTGACTGTCTCTGATGGCAACGGGGGTATCAGCAGTAGCAGTGTTGCAGTCACTGTTAATCCGGTTAACGACTTGCCTGTTGCAACTAATCAAAATTTAACAACCAGTGAAGATACACCAATTAATGGTCAAATTATTGCGTCAGATATTGATGCAGATCCATTAACTTATACAGTGACTACCAATCCGGTGAACGGTAGTTTGTTATTTAATGCGAATGGTAGTTTTACTTACACCCCGAATCTTAATTACAACGGCAGTGATTCATTTGTTGTTACTGTGAGTGATGGTCAAGGGGGTGTAACTACCAGCAATATTTCAATTGGTATTACACCGGTTAATGATGCACCTGTCAGCAGCAGACAGCTTGTGGCGACTACTGAAGATAAAGCTGTGACTGGACAAATTGTTGCAACTGATGTTGAAAATGATGCATTGAATTTTGTAGTGAGCACTAACCCTGCTAATGGTGTTGTCACAATTAACGCTGCAACTGGTGCCTATGAATACACGCCCAATCCTAATTTCTTCGGTGCTGACAGTTTTGTTGCGACTGTGTCTGATGGTAATGGTGGTGTAACCAGTAGCACTGTAAGTGTTTTAGTTCTTTCAGTAAACGATACTCCAGTTGCGACTAATCAAAATCTCTTTACGGCTGAAGATGTTCCAATCGTTGGTCAAATCGTTGCAACAGACGTCGATGCTACTCCTCTAACTTATACAGTGACGACTAATCCACTACATGGCATTTTGTCGTTGAATTCGAACGGTACTTTTCTTTATAGACCCATTATAAACTACAGTGGTACTGATTCTTTCGTTGTGACTGTGAGTGATGGAAATGGTGGTTTCACGACCAGTAATATTTCTATTGATATATCTCCGTTAAATGATGCACCAGTGACAGAGAATCAAAATATCACCACCAATGAAGACACAACTGTCGTTGGTCAAATCGGAGCGATTGATTTTGATGGCGATACACTGACTTACTCCATCAATACTGCTCCAATTAATGGAACAGTTAGCCTAAACCAAATCACAGGGGACTATAGCTACACCCCAAATAGTAATTTCAATGGTAGTGATTCTTTTTCTTTTTTAGTGAATGATAATAATGGCAGCACAGTGACTTCTGTTGTTACTGTTGGTGTAGTACCAGTGAACGATGCGCCTGTAATACAAGCGTCATCATTCACAGTTGCGGAAGATGCCGCTGTTATTAATAGTTCTGTTACTGCAACAGATGTAGATTCAAACGCACCTCTAACATATTCATTAAACAACACTGCACCTGCTGGATTAATTTTTAACTCAAACGGAACTTATAGTTTTGATGCAAGCAATGAAGCTTATCAATCACTCGGTGTTGGCCAATCGACCGTTCTCACTATTCCTTACACGGTGACTGATGATCAGGGTGCAACATCTACTGCAAATTTAGTGATTACCGTTACAGGAACGAATGATACACCAGTTGCAGAAGTCTCATCATTTACTGTTGTAGAAGACGCAGCTGTTATTAATGAGCTTGTTAATGTAACTGATATGGATGATAGTGCAACGCTGACCTATACATTAAATAATCCTGCGCCTGCCGGATTAATTTTCATAGATGGTATGTTCTCGTTTGACGCAAGCAATGCAGCTTATCAATCCCTCAGTGTCGGTCAATCACAAGTTCTTACTATTCCGTACACAGTAACGGATGATCAAGGTGCAACATCTACTGCAAATTTAGTCATCACGGTTACCGGCACTAATGATGGTCCAGTTGCCAATATAGATACTACAACAGCGCCTATCAACACGGCGATCACAATTGATGTGCGTGCAAACGATTCTGATATTGATAATGTGCAAACTGATTTGGTTGTCAGTAATCCACAAGTGAGTGCTGCACAAGGCACAGTGGCTCTTGATGCACAGGGTCGCGTGGTATTTACACCGGCGTTGAATTTCTCGGGTGATGCGACAATTACTTACACATTAACTGATCCTGCTGGCGCGCAAACTACAGGCACTGCCACCGTTAATGTAGGAAGCAATACAGCTCCAACCGGCACAGATAATGTCATCACATTAAATGAAGATGGCACACATACCTTCACGGCAAATGATTTTGGTTTTGCTGATGCAGACGCTGCACAAACATTTAATGCAGTTCGAATTGATAGTTTGCCGTTCGCAGGTAATTTAAATTTAGGTGGTGTTGCAGTAACTGTGGGTCAAATTATTCCGGTTGCTTCTCTTGGTTCTTTGGTGTTTACACCAGTTACCAACGCTAACGGCAACAATTATGCGAATTTCACTTTTAGTGTTCAGGATTCTGCAGGTGGATTTGATACAACACCCAATTCAATTCAATTGAATGTAACGGCGGTGAATGATGCACCGGTTGCACAAAATGTTGCAGATACAGTTCCTGAAGATTCAACCTTGACCGGTAATTTAATTGCAACTGATATAGATGCCGGTGCTGTATTAACTTACACAATTAATGTTGCAGCACCAGCCGGGTTTACTTTTAATCCTGATGGTAGTTATTCATTTGACGCCAGTAATCTTGCTTACCAATCGCTCGGTGTCGGTCAATCTGTTGTGCTCACGATTCCTTACACAGTGACTGATGATCAAAACGCTACATCAACTGCAAATTTAGTTATCACCGTTACTGGTACAAATGATGTACCAATTGCACAAGCGCAAAACATTGTTGGTACTGAAGACAACAACGTCGTTGTGAACCTAACAGGCAGCGATATAGATGGCACTGTTCAATCCATTCAATTGGTAAGTTTGCCAACAGCTGCACAAGGTGTGTTGTATTTGGCAGATGGTGTGACTGCAGTAACGACTGCAATGAATTTAACTCCTGCGCAGGCATCGGGTTTGGTTTTCACACCAGCTAATAATTTCAATGGCAACTTGTCATTTAATTTTACGGTGACGGATAACAATGGTACGCCTTCATCACCGGCAACAGTGGATATTGCAATTGCTGCAGTGAACGATGCACCTGAAACAGTAGCAGTGACTGTCAGTGGCAATGAAGATACAACGATCACCATTACATTATCCGGT
>CBFGPN010000103.1:0-13896 GCA_965650675.1 uncultured Cellvibrio sp. | reverse complement strand
TTTTGTTCTATCAGCGATTTAATTTATTAATAAGAAAAGCTCTTAATTTTCTAACGCCCAGTCTATCCAGTGTGTGTAAGAAACCTCGAGCTTCTACAGGAATATAGGTATTGGCTTTTTCAGCACCATCAAAAATATAATGATTAAAAATATGTCTCCAGGCTTCCCGTTCATGAGCTGATTTATCCCTGATTCCCAGCATTGCCATGTGAAGTGCATTCATACCGGAAGTTAAAAAAGACGGTGCATCTTCCCACCAGTAATTAACCAACAGGTTGTAAGGCGCCAGACTTTCCACATGATGCCACCACATGCTGGGCATATATAAAGCATCTCCCGGTTCCAAATCTGCTATTTGAGCGGTCATGAGTGCGTCTTTAAATTTGGGAAATTTTTGAAAATCAGGATTGTTAAAATCAACCAGGCTAATTACTTGTCCACCAGGCGTTGGTTCGAGCGGTCCTGAATAAAGATTACTGATTTGATCGGGAGGAAAAAGCGTAAATCTGCGTTTGCCTGCAACACAACAGGCTATATTGTCCATCGCATCAAAATGACAGGTTGCGGTAGTGGCGCCGCCAATCCAGATACTCACTCTTTCTTCGGTTGCATCAGCATGTTTATTTCTGGGAATGACAATATCATTTTTGTTTCTAAATCCCGGTAGGTGCGTATCAATAATATTGGAAGCAATATAGTAGGTTGGATTATTGATTTTATGTTTTCCCTCCAGAATTGCATCCAGTGTTTCATCAATACGCCCTTTAAAACTTTCATAATCGAGTTGGGTACAATTTTCGTTGTAAAACATTCTACCTTTGTTTTCTGCAGGAATTTTACAGACGATACTGGAGTTGCCATTATAAAATGACTTCAGATAATCAACTGATGCCTGATCAGATACTCTCGCTGTTTGCACCACAGGCCAATCACCCACCAGCTGTTTGAAAATAACAGGTTCTGCAGCAGCGATAACATTTCCCGGGATATTGTGCGAATTGATTCCATGCAAAATTTTTGTTTGTTTCAATGTCAATTGATTTCACCTGCAACAAGCTTGCGATTTTTCCAATCAATTAATTTTTGGATATTGGACATAGACGCAATAATAAAATAAGCCGCTTGCAAAAAGCCTGATTTGTTAAGTTCTTCCAGCAAGGTTCCATTTAACTGCGATAATCTATTTTTATTTATTGTTTCGAATCCATTGATTTTTAATTTTTGTTGATTGTTAAACTCAATATCCAAAACAACAGGTTCCAATAATTGATATTTATTAAAAGCATCAAACATTAATTTTGTTAGAGGTATTCCGTGATTGATAATTTCCAGAGTTTTGGAAATGTAATTCAAGTATGAACTATGCCCACCATTTTCCAGGAACAATTTATGACCTTCTTCGCCTATGGCTTTGGGGTGATTGATGTCTATATGCACCATTGGATGATGCTTTTCCAATCCGTTCACGATTTCGCGATGAATGCCAATTGAAAAAGGACCCCTTGCCATAACCGCGGGTACATAATCAGCTTTCCATCCCACGTGTTTTTGGTTTTTTGAATCTATATCAGTTAAAAATAAATTTTCATTTTTTTCAAAACCAAAAAATACAATTGCTTGATATTCTCCTGTTTCAGGATTCTTACGGCAGAGTATAGGGTATTCTTTTTGAACTTCGGAAAATTCTGTAATGTATGTGAGAGTGCTCACTACATTATCATTCAACTCAACTGCGAATTTGGGGTTTATTCTCAAGTGCTCATGAGCAATATTATTTAATACTTCAATTTTTTGCATGCGAATATTACCGGTTTTTATGTGACTTCCACGTTAAACAAAAAAGAGTCGCCAAGCGACTCTTTTTTTGTTATCAACAACATTAACTGATGCTTAGAAGGTGTAACGAACGCCTACTTGGTAACGTGCACCCAAGTCGTCCAAACCAATCATCATGTTCTTGTTACGAGCATGTTCACGACGATCTTCTCCGGTAATGTTGATACCTTCGAGAGATAAATCCAGATTGTCAGTGAAATGGTAAGTCACATTCATATCAATTTGTTTGTATTCCTCTATATAACCAGGGTTTCCAGCACCCCAATTGGTTCTATTCAGGAACTCGTCACGCCAGTTGTAAGCAAGTCGGGCTTCCACACCATAGTTATCGTACATAAGCACGAGGTTGGCAGTATCACTCAGTCCTAACAACGCAAATTGATTTCTATCAAGATTCATAACGTCAAATTTTACATCGCCTTTCACAAGTGTGTAGTTCGCCATAACACCGAACCCGGTTTCACCGAAGAAGTGCTGTGCAGCAAATTCAGCGCCATATATTTTCGCCTCACGGTTATTCACCGGGCTACTCATAGTGAACACCATCAGAGGATCATCCGGGTTAGGAACGAAATCACATGTTGCCACAATCGTACAACCCTCACCGAGCGATTGAACCAGGTCTTCAGTGAAATCAGCGGCACCATTCGGGTATGCAACGGGGTCACGAAGAACAGCCATCATCGCGTAAATGTGGCCATCATCCGTTGATAATCCCCTGCTGTTGAGTGCAGCCAAAGCCGCTTGAGCTCTTGGCCCTGCAGTTTGATCTCGAATACCTTCAAAGGTGCGTTCTACCTGTTCTGTCCCCACAAAATTGAGAACGCGCTTCTCAAAAATACCGGCAGATACGTAGCTGGCATCATCAAAGTACCATTCAACAGATACGTCAAAATTGCTTGATTCCAGTGGTTTAAGAAATGGGTTGTTTCCACTTGCTCTGACAGATGTTGCTTCGTTTAAGCTTGAACCATTAATGCTCCAGCCAGTTACGGCTGCACCCAGTTGTCCCAGAGCCGGACGAGCAATCGTTTTACTGTATGAGAATCTTGTCACCAGATCATCAGATAATTTGATTGTTACGTCCAGGTTCGGAAGCAGTGCATCATATTCGTTGGTAAATGAGGTTTTAGCTGCACTGGCTCGATCAACTCGCGTGAAATCATTATCAGAGTTCCACACAAAGTAATCCATGAGTGGTGTATCTGATGATGATATCTGTTTGGTGTCTTCATAACGCAAGCCGGTTAACACATCAACTTCAAATCCACCCAATTGACCGGTAGTACCTAACTGGAAGTAGAAAGCATCAGTATCTTCCTGAATGTCGTTATTACTCTTACTGTTACGAATGCTGCCGGGTATCTGAGTGTCTTCTACACCTATGTAAGCTTTTTGAACCCCGGTATATTTGCTCACTAGAAATGCTCCCAGTTCGCGTGCATCACCGCGAAAACCAATCGCAGGAGAATTGCCGGTATTGTAGTCGTCAAACTCGCCAGCCACATTGAAATGTTCGAAAGAACCATCGGGGAATTCACCGGGAGCTGATGCACCCCAGCCGCCTAAAACCTGATTCTGGTTCCCGTTGTAGCTGATGGTGTTGGAACCCATTTCACGGCGTTCGATACCAAAATCAAAACGACCTTCATCAAACTTCCATGAGGCATCGACTTTAGCTTGGGTTACATCAGAAATTTGTTCTGCCGACCAAACACGCATAACGGAGGAACTGAGGTCATTTTCATCCAATGTGCCATTGATTGTATGTGTCCAGGTGGGGATATCTCTGCCACTGAATTGCCAGCTTGCTCCTGTTTTTATTGGAGCTCCTACACCAATATCCAGTTCACCGGAATGTCCGGGGCCTTTGGGTAAACTTTCCAGTGTTGAATCGTGCAGATCGATGCTTAATGTCAATTGATCATTGACATCCCAATCAAGATCCAAACCTATGGATTCCAGTGTGTCGTCCTGAGCACGATATTGCTGGGAAAAGCCAATATCCCGGGTCTCGCCGTTATAAAACTCTGTAATAACTTTGGGGGTTTTGATTGCAGAATTGTCAAACTCAACATGCTGCACATAGGCACCATTTTGTACCCAAGTGGTGACTTCCCCTCGATGCTCGGTTCTGCTGTTTTCTGCGAAGGTATAGTCCAGAGTGGCTGTTAGATTATCAACAGGTCTGTACTGGAATGTGAGCTGTGCATTTGTGCGCTCACGTTCCTGATCAGCGAAGGTATAACGAATGTCATTAGGGCGAGAGTAGAGCTGCCCAACAGCGGGGGCATTTTCAAATATTGGGCTTGAAGCTGGGTTGTTGTAGATAGTGCTGGTGTTGCCTCCACCCCATTCTGCAACTGTCCAGTCATTAACTGTTGCCCCAGTGTAACCAGAGTCACGTTCCTGATAGCTGGCGGTTAACGACACACCAAACATTTCAGCGTCATCAGACCAGCTCACTAAACCGGAAAGCTCCGGTGTTAAATCGTCACCGGTACGATTGGTGGTATCCATTACTGCTTTGCCACCAACAGTTGCTCTAAAGCCTGCGTTATCCAGTGGGCGTGAAGTTTTAATATTCACAGATGCACCCATACCACCAGCGGCGATATTAGCCTTACCTGTTTTGTAAACTTCTACTGAAGAAACGGATTCAGACGCGAGATTTGCGAAATCAAACGCTCTTGAGTTACCGCCACGTGTTGATGCGTCTGCACCTGAACTACCGCCATAGGCACTACCGGTTGGAAGTGTTCTTCCGTTCAGTGTCACCATGTTGTAATCCGGGCCGAAACCACGAACGGTAATGCGGGAACCTTCACCATTATTACGATCAATAGACACACCCGTAATACGTTGTAATGATTCGGCGAGGTTGGTGTCGGGGAATTTACCCATGTCTTCTGCACTGATTGCATCAACCACACCAGCAGACTCGCGTTTTATATCCATCGCACGTTCCATAGACGCGCGAATCCCTGTCACCATTACCTCTTCGACTGTTTCATCTTGTGCAAAGGCAAAACCACTCATGCCGGTAAGGGCAGAAGAGGCTATAACAGTGGCCAGGATTTTTTTATTGAAACGGACTTTTCTACTCATGGAGCTCACCTTAGTTGTATTAATTGCGCTCAGGATTTTTATGGGGTAACGCTTGACGAAAACACAGCCCCCTGAGCTATGGCGGTGCATGCGAAATCACCTTGTTGGCAAGGTGAAAGGTCGTTGTGTTGTGAGTTGTTGTTAAGCCAATCGTTATTATGAAATGGGGAGTTACAATTGGTCTTATTGAACATAAGTACCATATGTTTATTTTGACTACAACAATTGTTGCAAGCGAGTTTGTAAAAACTTTATGAGCTGTTACCGAATGCAACAAATTGGCGCAAAAAACATGCAATTGGTGTTTTTAAATGAGTGAAATGAAGGTGGATAAAAAATTTCTTTCGTAACAGAAAGAGGGTGATATTTAATTTTATTTATAATTTAATTTTTATTAATAAAATTATTTATTGATGATGCAGAGATATTTGCTACATCACTTCCATGTGATTGTTCACAGGATGAAATCTGTGAAATCAAGCAAATCAATTCCGTAAAGATCGCAACAAATTTTTATCGCAACGAATTTTTTATTTTATTTTTATCAATAATGCCCTGCCATCTTTTGCATCATATTCCTGGCCAAGAGGGGCAATAATGTGATCAGATTGATTGGTGTCATCAAAGCCAATAGTTGCTCTTCTTCCTGCCCGTCTTTTAATTGACGTGCGTACATTTTTATCCAGGATTTTTGTTTGATAATCATAATAAACCCCTTTGCCTCCCTGAACTTGTCCCGCTGTCCAATGAACCAGGCTGGTTAATCCTTGACCTTTAACATCTTCATCTCCCGACAGCACTAAAAAAAGAGTGCCTTCCATAGATTGATTAACATAAGCTTCAGCTTCTGGAATTGTCATTAATTTGTCAGGCGCACCAATTTTTGTAGTGTGGTAACCCCTATGTAATAGAAAAAGACGAATGCCTTCAATTTGGTATTTGAGTATTTTCTTGTTAGGTATTTTTTCTTTTTGTTGGGGATGAAAGTAGTTGTAGTATTCGGCAAAGCCGGTTGAGCTGTCATCAGATTCACCATTTGGGAGTGGTTTACCCATTTGCCTGTATACCATTCCCATCACTTCACTGGCGGATTTCCCGGCTAATCCAGCAACTGCGCAGTAAGAACAATTGGATGTTGCGACAGCTATTGTTGATGCATCATTTCCTGTTGGCATAATAATATTTCTATGATTGTGAGTTTCGCGTTTTATAACACTCGCTGATATTGATGTAAATATTGATACCGATATGACGCCGATATATAGTCACATGAATCATTGATAGATAATTCATGTGCAATTTAATACGCGATTTTTGAAATAAAAAAAGATATTTTAATTTTTAATTTCGAAAGGCATAGGTCAATTTTTTTGAAGTAAAGGCTAAATCAACTGTTCTTTTTTCTTTCTTTTTTCCGCCATTTGCGTTCGCATTATGTGTTGGCCAATGAGTTGTTGCTGGGCGTCATTGATGCGATGAAATTTGGCAGCGAGTTGATACTCGCCTTTGGGTGTTTGTTCGGCGCGGATAATTTTTGCAAAAATTACCAAGCCCGCATTGCTGGGTAAAAATACCATACGAATCACAATAAAATCGTCATTAGCCACAGGATCCGATGAACCAAAGGCAATTCCACCTTCACTTAGGTTGACTTGTTTAATCGTTTTGGATGGGGGCAGCGGTTTGAAATCAGCCATTAGCTGTTGGCTGATCATATCAATTTTACGATTCAGATTATGCAGGTATTCTCCCAGTGCGCGATTGCCATCTTTGATTTGGTGAAATAAATGGGAATTGTCCTGATCAATTTTGCGCAATTCATTAAAAAGTTGCAGTGACGCCGTTTTGGGAAACTGCAATTCGGGAACGGCAGTATTGGCGGTAACTTCATCCACTTTTTTGAATTCAATTGCAATGGTTTCATCAATTCGAAAGTAACTGCGACGCTCACTCATAAGTTGAATTTCCAAAGGCAGGGCTGCCTTAACTCTAGCACATGTGTGCCGAACCGCTTGTCCCTGATCGATTAAACGGGTTTAATGCGCGTCATGCCAAGAATTGTCCCTTTATTTATCGGCTTGCGTTACACGAGAGCCAAGCGTCGCAATCAATTTATCTCTTTTATCAGTGCCTTTTCGCTGCTGGGTATGACGCTGGGCGTTATGGCGTTGATCATTGTCTTGTCGGTAATGAACGGTTTGGACAGGGAAATGAAAAATCGTATCCTCAGTGTGATTCCACATGGTTTTGTCGAGCAGCAGGGGGGAGTTGAAAATTGGCGATCTCTTGCCGATGAAGTCAGTCAGCAAAAGGACGTTTTGGGTGTGGCGCCCTATATCCAATCCCAGGTGATGGTGAGTTTTGATGGTGCCATGGATGGTGTTGAGTTACAGGGAATATTGCCTTCCGAAGAATCCGGTGTATCCATTATTCATGACCGAATGATCGCTGGCAGTCTGGATTATCTACAGCCCGGTGAGTACGGCATAGTGCTTGGCAGAATTCTGGCAAGCCGATTGATGCTTACCACGGGCGATAAAGTGGTGTTGACCTCTTCCGATATTAATATTACTCCGCTGGGAATATTTACACGTTCCCGAGCCTTTACATTGGTGGGTATTTTTGAGGCGGGTGCACAAATAGATGCCAATCTTGCATTGATTCATATGGATGACGCACAAAAATTTTTACGTAAAAAACATCCGCAAGGTTTAAAAATTAAAACCAGCGATATGTTTTCATCTGCTCATACCTTGACACAAGTTCAACAACATCTTGGTGGCGGATATCAAATTAAAGATTGGAGTCAAACCCAGGGCAGTTTATTCAGTGCTGTAAAAATGGAAAAAATAGTCGTTACAGCATTGCTGATGATTATTGTCGCGGTGGCGGCATTTAATATTGTGTCCAGTCTGGTGTTAATGGTTGCGGATAAACGTTCTGACATAGCAGTGCTACGAACTTTGGGAATGTCTGCGCGACAAGTCATGATGATTTTTATTGTGCAAGGTACGGCCGTCGGATTTTCAGGCATTATTCTGGGGGCAGGTTTGGGTAGTTTAATTGCACTTGGTTTGAGCGATATCATGTCGTTTATTGAAAATATTCTGGGTTGGCAATTTTTTGATCCGGATATTTTTTATATTGCACAATTACCTTCAGTATTACTTTGGCAGGATCTTGCACTGGTCTGTTCAGTCGCATTTGTACTGAGTTTCTTGGCGACACTGTATCCGGCTTACAGTGCTGCACAAATTCAACCCGCCGAAGCTTTGCGTTATGAATAGGAAATTTTTATGAATCAACCCTCTGTGTTGGAATGTCGTCATGTCAAAAAATCCTATCGGCAAGGTGAATTGGCTGTAGAAGTCTTGCGTGAAATTAATTTATCCATTGCAGCGGGTGAACGCGTTGCGATTGTAGGCGCATCAGGTTCCGGAAAATCGACACTGTTAAATATTTTGGGTGGTCTGGATATACCGGATTCCGGTGAAGTGATTGTGGCCGGAAAAAATCTTGCACAATTAAACCCAGATCAACGTGGTTTGTTGCGCAATCAACATTTGGGATTTGTGTATCAATTTCATCATTTGCTACCTGAATTTACGGCGCTGGAAAATGTGGCCATGCCTTTATTGATTGGTAAAAAACCGGTCGCAGAAGCTAAAAAAATCGCAAAGGATTTGTTGGAAAAAGTAGGCCTGGCTGCAAGAATAGAACACAAGCCTTCGGAATTATCTGGCGGTGAGCGTCAGCGTGTCGCTATTGCGCGAGCATTGGCTACCAATCCTTTATGCGTGTTGATGGATGAGCCAACAGGCAATTTGGATATTGAATCCGCTGAATCCATTCATGCGTTAATGCTGGAATTAAATCGCAATATAGGTACCAGTTTTGTAGTGGTCACCCACGATCCACGTTTGGCTGCGCGTATGGATAGAATCCTGCGTTTATCAAAAGGTCAAATTCAAACGGATTTAACTCTTAACACTGAAGCAGAAGGAATTCATTAAGATGAAGATTTTTTCATCTTATGTATGGTTGTTAGGTGTTCGTTATGGTTTGTCACGTAAACACAGCCGTCTGGTTTCTTTTATTTCGCGATTATCCATCATAGGTTTGGTGGTGAGTGTTGCGCTATTAATTCTGGTGATGTCAATCATGAATGGATTTGATAGGGAATTGCGCAATAACATTCTCGCGATAATGCCGCACGCCAGTATTTACCATCAAGGTGGCATAGAAAATCCACGCGATATCAGTGACAAAATTGAATCCAATTCGCATGTGTTGGCTACTTCTCCCTTTGTGCAACTGGAAGGCTTGGTCAGTCGAAAAAAATCAGTAGCGCCGGTCTTATTATTTGGTATCGATCCAAACCTGGAAAGTCGCACTTCAAGTTTGCCTGATAAAATTTCCAAAGAAGCCATGGAGAAATTAGCCAATCAGGAAAACCAAATTATTTTGGGGCAGGGCATAGCCAATAAATTAAATTTACAGGTGAATGACAAGGTTACACTCATTATTCCTGCAACCAATAATTTACAAGGTGACGAGTTTTCACCGCGCGTTAAAATTATGACGGTATGTGCAATTTTAAATAGTCAAAGTGAACTGGATAATAATCTGGCACTAATGGAAATCAATCAGGCATCGGCAATTTCTTTGCATCCTGGCAATATCACAGGTATTCGCTTAAAACTTGACGATTTATTTCAAGCGCAAGCCATTCTTCATCAAGTCGTGGATCAATTGCCAACGGGTTATTACGGTTTCAGTTGGATGAGAACGCATGGCGCGTTGTATGAAGCAATTCAAATGTCCAAAAATATGATCGGGATTTTGTTGTTTCTGATAATCGCCATCGCTGCATTTAATTTGGTATCCACCTTAATTATGGTGGTGGTTGATAAGCAGGGTGACATCGCAATTCTGCGAACCATGGGTGCCAGCACCAGAGAAATTATGTCGATATTTGTTTTACATGGTGGCCTTATTGGTGTGGTTGGCACAACTTTGGGATCAATGATTGGTGTAGGGTTGTCACTGGTGGTTACGCCATTGGTCGAATGGATTGAAAAATGTTTTGGTATCCAGTTTTTAAAATCGGATGTTTACCCAGTTTCCTATCTGCCCTCTGACTTGCAATGGATGAACGTGACGCAAGTCGTTTTCACTGCACTTGCTATCAGTTTTGTCGTCGTTATTTATCCGGCATGGAGAGCGAGTCGGATTCAACCAGCTGATGCGCTGCGTTATGAGTAAATAATTCCGCAAATTGTTAACAGTGTTTAGTCGATTAAGTTTTCAGTTTGTTATGGAGGAGTGTTTGTATGAAGAAGGCTAAGTGGTTATGTATTCTCTTGGTGGTTTTGTTGATGTCTTGTAGAGAACCTCTCCCTACAGACAAGCTTGACTATTCAGGACAGTGGAATGGAGATCAAATGCAACTCCGCATTTCAAGAGAGGGTAGGGTTATATATAAGCGTAAAAAAAATGGTGTCGATGTATCGCTTGAAGCTCCACTACAAAGATTTGAAGGAAATAATTTTATTGTTGGTGTTGGCCCAATAAATACAAAATTTGTTGTTGACCAGCCGCCACGGGAAATTGAGGGTAGATGGACTATGATGGTAGATGGTGTTCAACTGACCAGAAGTTCTGACTAGAAAAAATAAAAAATGTAATTGTTTTTGAGGGCAATTTATCGACCCTGGATTATGCCCAAGATCAATCGATAAATAATGCTTTTGGCGATAAGAATAATCTCGGCTATTCCATATTAGCTTTACCGCTGGCCAGGTTTTTGGCACAGGCTATGCTCTATCTGTGGAAAGGTGTAAATAGTGCAAAACTTGCCTAAAGAACGGCAAAAACTTGCCGCTATAGATACCAGAAAAGTGTCTTTTTCCATGGTCAGGGTTAGTCCTTGCCGGAGGTTTTTATGGTGGATTCAGTCAAATCGACGACAACCAGCACCACATCCAGTGCCGGTTCGAGCATCGTCAGCAAACTCAGCAGTGGTTCTGGCATTGACAGCGCAGCACTGATTACCCAACTGGCAGATGTCAGCAAGGCTGCACAAGCCGCTCGCTTGACCACACGTAAAACGACGCTTGAAACACAAATTTCTGATTACGGTTTAATGCGCTCTGCGATTGCCAAGTTGGATACAGCCGCAAAAACCCTGAACAACCCTGATACGTTTAACGCAAAAAGCGTTTCAATTCCTGAAACATCCATTTTGGGCATCACCAAGTTGGAAGCAAAAGCGACAACGGGCGATTACAAATTAAAAGTAGAGGCTGTTGCACAATCACACTCATTAAGTTCCGGTAATTTTTCTTCCGTGGATACAGCAATCGGTAAAGGAACTTTGACTATTCGCTTTGGCGAGTGGAATGAACCGCCTACAGCGTTTACTGTTGACTCCACCAAAACCGGTGGCACTATTACGATTGATGACAGCAACAACTCGTTAACGGGTTTAAAAGATGCAATTAATGCAGCCAAACTGGGGGTGCAAGCCAGTATTGTGGGTGAAGCAGGCGCTTATAAGTTATTGGTAACGGCTCCTTCCGGTGCAAAAAGTGAAATTGAAATTACAGCAACTGAAACTCCCGGTGCTTTGGGGTTGGCCAGTTTTAATTTTAATAATTCATCTCGTGTGTTGACCCAACAACAGCAGGGTATTGATGCGCAAATTCGTGTGAATGGACTGTTGCTCACACGTTCATCCAATCACATTACAGATGTCATTGATGGTTTGGAGTTTGATTTATTTAATTTTTCTGCCTCTGAAACCGTCAGTATCAATATTACCAATGACAGAGCCGGCGCAGAAACAGCAATCCGTGATTTTGTCGCAGCCTATAATACATTTTTAACCGACACTAAAAAGTTGGTTGGTTTTGATGAAGAGAAAAAACAATTCGGTAGTTTGCGCCAGGATCCATTATCAAAAAGCCTGATGAATTCTGTTCGTGCTATGTTAGGCGCACCTGTTGCAGGTTTGTCCAGCAGTTTTAATACGCTGGGTGCCATGGGTATTCGCACGCAGTTGGATGGAAGTTTGCAAATTGTTGAAGATGGAAAACCAACGGATTTTGCTAATACATTGAAAAATAATTTTGATGCAGTACGCGATTTTTTTGTTCCTAAAAAATCATCTGACAATGCGCAAATTTCAGTGAGGGCACACAGTGCAAAGTCCACGCCCGGTACCTACGCAGTTAATATCACTACCAATGCCAGCAAAGGTTTTTTAAATGGTGGCACGCTTGATGTTGGAACTACATTTCCATTGGATACCACCGGTAAAGATTACACTTTCAAAATCAAGGTGAATGACGTTGAAAGTGCAACAGTAACTGTTCCAACCAAAACTTATGCATCAGAATCGGAAATGGCTGCTGATTTACAAAGTTTGATTAATGCTGATAGTGATTTGAAAACAGCAAAAGCCAGTGTTGTAGTTTCTTACAATTCTGTTTCCAATCGTTTTGAATTTACTTCAAACGATTTTGGCAGTAGCAGTAAAGTCGATATCAGCGAAGTAGGTGCGGATATGGATGAATTGGGTTTGTCTGTGGCAACAGGTACGTCAGGTGTTGATGTTGCTGGTACAGTAGGTGGCGTTACAGCTTTCGGTTATGGCAATGTGTTACTTCCTGCGATTGGTAGTAAAGCCGAAGGCTTGAGTATGCACATCAGCCCCGGTGCTACCAGTGGCAATATTACTTTTTCAAAAGGTTTTGCTACTTCATTTAATGAGTTGCTGGACAACTACACCAAATCTTCCGGTTTAATTAAAAATCGCGAAACCAACATCAACAAAGATCTGGAAAAAGTAAAAGAGGACGAAAAAGTTCTGGATCGAAGAACTGAATCTTACAAGGCCAGATTGCAAGCGCAATTTGCCGCAATGGAAGCGATTGTCAGAAGTTTAAAATCTATAGGCACATCACTCGATGGTATTTTGGACCGATTACCTTTCACGGCAAAAAGTAATTAATCGTTGAAGAACCCGCTAAACCAAGTTTGCTAAAAAGCCGGAATAACATAGTGCTATGTTATTCCGGTTTTTATTTGGAAGAATTGACAACTTCTATTTCACAATTCTGTAGATATACAGCGCATTGCAAAATACTTGAAATAATACAGTGTGGAGATATATAGTCGGCGTTGTGTATTAAACTGTTAGCCTTAATGAGGTAGCTTATGGAAATAATATCTACAATTGGTACTTCGCTAGATATAGTAAAAAGGCTTCGTGAAATATCAAAAAATATTGAAGAAGCCGAATTTAAAAATTTGTTGGCTGATTTATCGAATGAGCTTGCAGACCTGAAATTGGAGGCTGTGTCTCTCAAAGAGAAGCTTGCCATCCTTCAAGAAGAGAATGCTTTGCTAAAAAAAGTATCCTCTACCGAAGAGGAAAAGCCTTCCGGAGTGAAGTGGGGCTGTTATCAGTTTTCGTCCGACGAAAACCTTTACTGTCCTGCGTGCTGGGACTCCAAACGGAGAAAGTCACTAACAACTCGGTTTGATTCTGAGTTCAGAACTTGTCCCGTTTGCAAAGCGGTTCTTGGTGCAGGCTAACAAGGTAGTCAACCATCGTTCGGAACCTCACCCACTTTTACACACACCTCCCTATACCTATGTGGAGGTACCAAAAGGAGGCTAAATGCAATACGAGGTTTTTGTTAGAAGGGCAGATTTATTAAAAATGAATATTCTAATGCTGCCAAGACTACTTCAAACTTATCTGGGACTTGGTCTTCTTGTTGCGTGTGCCGCATTAGGGGGTGTTCAGTCACTTAATAAGCATGGACCATTCATTTGGTTGAGCACCTCCTTCGTGGTGGGTTTTTTTATTTTTTTAATAATTTTATCCTTTACAGTAATCCTCCAAACAATTACAGCTACAGAGAGAAAAGGTACTATAGGTAA
>CBFGPN010000102.1:0-14113 GCA_965650675.1 uncultured Cellvibrio sp. | reverse complement strand
GTATGGTGTTTGTAAAATTGCTCACCATTGTGGTGTTTTTATCTGTTGGTATTTTTCACATCAATCCCGATAACTGGTCCCCTTTTATGCCTTATGGCTGGTTCTCGACAGTTGAAGGGGGAAATCCAGTTGGAATTTTGGCTGGTGCCTCAGTGGTATTTTTTGCTTATGTTGGTTTTGATGCAGTTTCAACCGCAACAGAAGAAGCCAAAAATCCGCAACGTGATGTACCCCTGGGAATTTTGGCTTCATTGATTTTTTGTACGCTGATTTACATCGTTGTTTCAGGTGTATTAACCGGAATGGTTCCGTATCCACAATTAAATGTTTCATCACCCGTTGCACACAGTTTGCAATTAATTGGTATCAACTGGGCATCCGCATTGGTTGCAACCGGAGTCATTACAGGATTAACAACTGTAATGCTGGTTCTTTATTACGCATTAACACGAATTCTCACCGCAATGGCACGCGACGGATTAATTTCAAATATCTTTGGTGATGTTAATTCAAAAACCCAAACACCGATTAAAAATACAGTCATTTGTGGTGTAATTATGGCAGTCATGGCTGGATTGGTGCCACTGAATGCTTTGGCAGAATTAGTCAATATCGGAACACTTTCTGCGTTTGTATTGGTATGTGTTGGTGTGATTGTAATGCGAGTAACGCACCCGGATTTACCACGGCCATTTAAAATTCCCGGCGGAATTTTAATGTCGGTTTTGGGTGTTATTTCATGTTTGGCATTGATCGCTTTTTTACCTGCGCAAACACACCTGCGCTTTTTGGGCTGGGTTGCAGCAGGTTTACTCATTTATTTTGTTTATGGCCTTCACCACAGTCGTTTGAATAAAAATTCCTGATTAATCGATACTTTTGCATCTATCAAAAAGTCGATGCTCATTCCTGTGCATGCGGGAATGAGCTGGCAATAAAACTTTCCGCATCACTTTCATCTTTTAAATTGACTCCGGAATACTGCAAGCGATTGGCCGACTCACAAAGCCACAATAATTTTTTGGCTGCCGTTACATAATCCAAACCTTGCGGACGTATATTGGAAATACAATTGCGCTCGGCATCGGTAGAACCCGGTTTGGCTTGATAAGTGAGATAAATTCCCAGACTATCCGGCGAACTTAATCCAGGACGTTCACCGATTAAAATAGCCACCATAGTTGCATCCAACAAATCACAAATTTCATCAGCCAGTGCAACACGGGATTGTTGCGCAATCACAACCGGGCCTGTGTTCCAATCTACCGGCAATTGTTGATGAATTTCCGCAATTAATTTTGCAGCATGCCGGGCAATAGCGATTGACGATAAACCATCGCCCACTACCAGTAGTAAATCTATTTTTGTTTTATTGTGTTGTGCGTAAGTTTTTAATAATTCACAACTGTCATGATTCAATCGTCGGCCAAAATCAGGCCGCAATAAAAAAGTATGACGATCTGACGCACAACTGTGAACCTACAAAGTTTTTAATCCCTGACTCGCCAGTTCTGCTGCAAGTTGATTCACATCCAATGCAAGATGCACTGTGTCGCGAGCCATAGCGTGAGCACAACTGAAATCCAACACCGCATGAGTAGGCAAACTGCCGCCCACACGCCCCAGTGCAATGCGCGCTTGTGTGAATTGTTTTAAGTCCTGCCATGGATCAGCGGTAACAATTGGATTTACTGCATCAATTTGTTTGGAAATTGTTGCAGCAGTGGATGTTGTTGGCTGATCGGACGCAATTGTCCTGCCGGATTCATGATGTTCATCTTTTTGAGCCATAGTTCAAACTCCGGCGCAACTTTTAATCCGAGAATATTGCGCAAATAAAGTGTGTCATGAAATGAAGTGGTTTGATAATTCAACATTATGTCGTCTGCACCGGGTATACCCATTAAAAATGTTAAACCGGCGTTGGCAAGCAGTGTCATCAGTGTATCCATATCATCCTGATCTGCTTCGGCGTGATTGGTGTAACACACATCACAACCCATAGGCACACCCAATAATTTTCCGCAAAAATGATCTTCCAATCCTGCGCGAATAATTTGCTTGCCGTCATATAAATATTCTGGCCCGATAAAACCCACCACTGTGTTGGTGAGTAACGGCGACAAATGTCGTGCAACTGCATAAGCACGGGCCTCACAGGTTTGTTGGTCAACACCATGATGCGCATTGGCAGAAAGCGCCGAACCTTGCCCGGTTTCAAAATACATCACATTATTTCCCAGTGTGCCACGTTTAAGTGACAAGGCTGCTTCACGCGCTTCTTGCAATAATGAAATGTTGATACCAAAACTTTTATTCGCCAATTCTGTTCCTGCAATAGATTGAAAAACCAAATCAACCGGAGCACCTTTTTCAATCAATTGAATTTGATTGGTGACATGCGTCAGTACACAGGATTGTGTGGGAATTGCAAATTGTTGAATCACATCATCCAGCAAATGATAAAGATCCTGAAGCGCTGACAAATTATCACTGGCAGGATTAACACCAATAACGGCATCACCGGCACCATAGAGCAAACCATCAACGATTGACGCCGCTATTCCGCGTGGATCATCAGTTGGATGATTGGGCTGTAATCGCGAAGATAAATGTCCTGGCAACCCAATCGTGTTGCGAAAATGTGTAATCACCGAGCATTTTTTTGCAACCAGAATTAAATCCTGATTGCGCATTAATTTACTAACAGCTGCCGCCATTTCCGGGGTTATTCCACGCGAAACGCGATGCAGTGTTTCTGTTGTGGCAGCATCAGATAATAGCCAGTTACGAAAATCAGCGACCGTCAAATGGCTGATTTCTGAAAAAGCATTTTGATCATGACTATCAATAATTAAACGGGAAACCTCATCACTTTCATATGGAATCAATAACTCGTGCAGAAATTCGTTCAGGGGAATCTCCGCCAAACACATACGTGCTGCCATTCTTTCTACATATGTGGTTGCGGCAACACCGGCAAGATAATCACCGGAACGCGCCGGTGTTGCTTTGGCCATGACATCTTTTAAATCGCGAAATGAATAGGTTTGTACACCCAAGCTGTGTTTGTAACGCATAAATTCCCCGCGAACTGCTGAACCCAAACAGTTTGTTCTGATTATGAATAACCATTTTTATTGAATTGAGAGTCATATCACAATAGACCATTTAGGCTTGGGATACTTTTCGTTTTCAAAAATACTGTATTTAACACTTTATATCGGCAAGGTCAGGATGAAATTATGAATAGTGTTCCTTATGAATGGTATCCATCAGCCAAGAAACTCCAAGTCAAGCATTACAAAGCCAATATGATTTCTTCGATGAAGATTAATGAAATAAATGGCGTAATTTTACACACCACTCACTCGCCCACAACAACACTAGAAGGGATACAACGCGACTGGGAGGCAAAAAATAAAAAAGCCGGAATACAAGCCGATGCACATTTTGTTATTGATAGGGAAGGCGCCCTAGGACAGTATCGACGATTAAGCGAGTTTGCAGCTTCTATGAATAAATTAGGTCAATATTATTACAGTGTTGAATTAATCGCCGATTGGAATTATGGCGATGGACGGAAACCCGATCCAGCAATGCTCGGCATAACCATGCCGCAAATGACAACCGTTAGCAGTTTGATTTCTGATCTTTCTGATGCCTTTGGTTTTCCAATAAAAGCTATTGGACGCACAGCACCCAACCCAAAAAATCTTGCTGATATGGGAAAAGGTGTTGGTTATCACGCACAGGTTGATAGCACATTATGCGGAAAAAATTCCTACTGGCGAGGAGATGCACGCAGCCAAATCACCACAATCGAATTTCAAACTATTGTCAGTTGGGCTGCGTTTTATCAGAAGTTTGGGTATTAATTATTAATTGATCCGCAAAAAAAAGAGCGATTGTTTTGCAACAATCGCTCTCAAGGCCTTCATGGGATTAACGCTGTTTAATCTTGTCACCTTCTTTTAAACCTTCAACAATTTCAATATTAATACCGTCAGACAGGCCGACTTTTACGGCGCGTTTTTCAAATTGTTGTGGGCCTTTTTCGATTTCGACGAAATGGTTTTTGTCTTCGATTAATAAATCGCGCTCGTTAATGGCAACTACATTTTCGCGTTTATCCAGAACTATATCCGCGTTGGCACTGTAGTTGGCGCGCAGGAATAATTTTTCGTTGAGTTTTACTGCAGCGCGAATCTGGAATTTGATTGTGCCCTGATCGGTAATCCCTTTCGGGGAAATATATTCCAGTACAGCTGTGAAAGGTTCGTCTTGCAATGCACCAATGTTCAAAATCAATTCCATGCCTTCGTGAATTTTGCCGACTTCGGATTCATCTACCAAACCTTCGAAGATCATGTCCTGCATATCCGCCAGAGTCGCCACAGTTGTACCGGAACCGAACGAACTGGTTTCAACAATGAAGGCACCTTCTTTGAAAGGCAGATCCAACACCATGCCAGTGACTGTGGCAGGAATCATGTTAGAGACTTTATCGGATTTTTTGGTGGCGCCTTTTTTCAAAAGCAGCACATTATTTTCAGCTGAAGTTACGCCTTCTTTATAAAGGTCATATTGCAGAGTTAATTTATTGAATTCAGACGATGAAATCAGTTTTTGTTCGAAAAGTTTTTTCTGACGTAAATATTCTGTTTCAATATTTTGCAGATTTAATCTGGCCTGCTCCAATTGGGATTCAGCCTGGTTGAGTTGAATCATATTGGGCGCCAAGGTGATTTTCGCCACTATGTCGCCTTTGTTGATCAACTGGCCTGCCGTGACATAAAGTTTTTCCACCACGCCGGACACTTGCGATTTAATTTCAATTTCGCGGCGCGGAATCACTTTACCTACCGCCACTGTCTTTTTGACAATGGTGGTTTTAAACACCGGTACAGAATTGTAGACAACCGGTTTCTCTTGCGATTTTCCGTAGAGAAAAAATCCCGTCCAGATAAAAATAATGACGATTATTGCCCACAACGCGCGTATAAAAAACTTTTTCATCTTGATTTACCTGATTTACTTATCCAATTCTTAAAACATTTTTATTGCTTGACCCCCTCCCAGCCTCCCCCATACAAGGGGGAGGAGCAGTCCCCACCCCTGGCAAGGGGAGGGTTAGGGTGGGGTCTAATTTTTATTCATCCTGCAAGGCCACAATCGGATTTACAGCTGCCGCTTTTGAGGCAGGCAAAATCGACGCTAACAATCCCGCAACAATTAATACCACCAGAGCGGTGATTGCTGTTCCAAAATCCAATTCCGGTTTGCCAAAAAATCCTGAATCACCTGCCATCATGCGTAGTTTGTCGATTCCTTCCAGCAACAACACACCGACAACCAACCCGGCATAACCGGCAACTGCAGTGATGAATAACGATTCCTGAACTATCATGCCGACAATTGCGCGTGGTGTTGCGCCCAGTGCTTTGCGCAAACCAATTTCACGTGTACGTTCTTTAACGACAATCAACATAATATTGCCAACACCAATAGCGCCTGCGAGTATGGTGCCGACCGCGACAAACCAGCCGACGAATTTCATTCCGAAAAATAATCCCTGAATTTTGTCGTATTCATTTTGCAAATTAAAACTGCCAAACACACCGCGATCATCAGGATGAACATGTTTGATTTCGGCGAGATAGCGTTTGGTTTCTTCCTCTGCAATACGTGCATGAATGCCCGGTTTGGGTATCACCACAAAACTGCCGATCCAACCCAATTGATTGAATGCATAACGCAAGGTGTCATTCGGGAAATAAATTTTTTCTTCTTCCTGTTGTTTATTACCTGGATTTAATGATTCAAATACTGCAATAACAGTAAAGCTAATGCCGTTGACTTCAATATTTTTACCAACAGGACTTTCACCTTCATCAAACAATTGTGCCTGCACGCGCTTGCCGATGATGGCTACTTTGCGTTTTTCACGATTATCCGTTTCGTTAAAACCTCGTCCTTCCAAAATTTTCATTGAGTGTATGGGTTCCATGCCAGCATGCGAACCTTGTACATAAAAAGTGCCGTTTTTATCTTTGTGCACAGTGTAAGGCGGTGAACCATTCCAGATGCCCACCGAATTTTGTCCGCGAATACTGCCAACACTGGCAACATTTTTTTTGATTAATTCAACATCTTCCGGTTTAAGTGAAATTTGTCTGCCAGTGGTCATACCGTTGTAAGGCATTTGTGTCGTACCTTGAATCCAGATCCACACAATATTCGGCACTGCAGGGAACCCATTCTTCACACCATTTTCTAACGCACGGGTTGCGCCCAATAACAGCGTCAGCATAAATATGCCCCAAAAAACGCCCAAGCCTGTTAAAAAAGTTCGCAACTTGTGTTGGCCAAGTGTTTTAAAAATTTCCTGCCACTTTTCGGTATCTATCCACATATTATTCTGCTCTCATGGCTTCTATCGGCATAATTTTCGCGGCGCGCGCTGCTGGAATTAATCCAGCAATTGCACCCGCAAATATCAGAAGCAACATAGCGGTAACGGCAATTTCAAAATCAATTTCCGGATTGCGGAAGAAAGGTAATTCAGCACCTACCGAGCGCAAACCAAACGCAATCAACTCAATCAAACCTACACCCAATACCAGCCCCATATAGCCTGCAATACTGGTCACCAAAACCGATTCAAACACCAATCCGCTGACGATACTAAAAGGTGTTGCACCCAGCGCTTTACGAATACCAATTTCACGCGTTCTTTCTTTTACTGTGATGATCATAATATTGCTCACACCCACAATTCCGGCGAGCAAAGTTCCTAATCCAACAAACCAATTCAACACGGCAATACCAATGAATACACCATTCACTCGTTCAGCAGCTTCTGCCATATTGAATGAGTTAATCGCGCGCTTATCTTCAGGTGATACTTGATGGCGTTTTTGTAAATAATTGATGGCATTTTTTTCCACTGCATAACCATCGGCGCCAGCGGCAGGTCGCAACCAAATAGAGCCAACAATATTGCTCACACCAAAAATTTTTGAATAAGTGGGATAAGGAATATAAACCCGTTCCGAATCGCGACCATTGTTGCCCTTGTCATAAAAGACGCCGACAACTTTCATTATCACACCATTAATTTTGACGTCCTTACCTACAGGATTTTCACCCTTGCCAAATAAACGTTCGGCAACCACTGAGCCCAGCACCGCAATTTTTCGAAATTGGGTATCATCAAGCGGATTGGGTTTGCGTCCGAAGGTAAAAGGGATTCCATCTTTCACTTTAAAATATTCTTCCGGTACGCCATGCACAGAGAAACTGCCTTGCATTTTTCCGTACACAACACTCACTCCACCACGTTGCACTTCATTGGCGATTAAACCTATGCCGGGCACTTGTTTTGGTAACTGATCCAAATCATCTTGCGTTAGCACTATGTTGCGACCCAGGCCCATGCCTTGATAGGCAACCGAAGTGCTGGAGGTGTAAATCACAATAAAATCCATCGCGTCTGATGCAAAATCATCATAGACACCGTTTTGCATACCTCGCCCTGCACCTAACAACAACACCAGCATAAAAATGCCCCAGAAAACACCAAAAGCAGTGAGTGCTGTTCGCAATTTATTTTGGCGAAGTGTGTAGAGAATTTCTTGCAAGCTATCCAACATGATCGTCAGCCTTAACTATGAATAATGTCGGAATGTTTGGCCGGCACAATCAAACCATCTTTCAAAATAATTTGACGCTGGGTTTGATCGGCAATGTCCTGTTCGTGAGTCACAATCACAATAGTGTTGCCTTGTTGATGAACTTCTTTCATCAGCGACATAATTTCTTGCGTGGTTTGGCTATCCAATGCACCTGTGGGTTCGTCCGCTAAAATGACTTTGGGTTTTGTCACTAACGCGCGCGCCATAGCCACGCGTTGTTTTTGTCCGCCGGATAATTCATTCGGCATAAATTTGGCGCGATGCGAAAGGCCCACCATCTCCAAATATTTTTCGGCGCGATAGGTGCGCTCTTTACGGCTCACACCTTGATAATAAAGTGGCAAGGAAACATTTTCGGTGGCATTTTTGAACGGCAATAAATTGAAGGATTGAAACACAAATCCCAATAATTGATTGCGCATTTTTGCGGCCATTTTTTCTGACAGATTTTTGATTTCGTAACCCGCTAAAAAATAACTGCCTGAATCAAAACTATCGAGAATACCCAAAATGTTGAGTAGCGTTGATTTACCAGAACCCGATGAACCCATAATCGATACCAACTCACCCTCGCGAATATGCAAATCGATTCCTTTTAATACATGCAAAGGCTGTTCGCCCGAGTGATAGTACTTATGTAATTGATGTAATTTGATCATGGGTCATCCTAATAAGAGCCATTACCGGTAATGGCCGATAAAATCTTGGTCTACGCAGACTAGTCGCTTTTACAGAGAGTGCCGAGCCTTGTTAACGCTATTTAACGGAATCATGACAGCTGTCATCGAATAACCTTAAGACAGATATACGGAGAGTTTGGATTCATCCCTCTAAACTATTTTTGTGGTGGGGTAGTCAATTTCATCGTGACGCGTATTGTCGGGCGCCTGAAGCAGGGGGGCAGGAAGGAGGTTTTTTGTGCTGATTGGGTGTTTGCGACAAAATTAGTAGGGCATGACGAATGACTCGTGCAATGCCCGGAAAAATTAAATGCTGTGTGAAACCACTATGCCACCCCAAAGAAGGTTGCGGTCGCCCGCGCCCCGTTTAATTTCAGAGCTGTGGCCTCGCAATACGTAACTCACGCGGTAACCCTGCTTAAACGCAAAGGTGTAACCAATCCAGGCTTCCAATAAAATCGGCCGCAGATCTGATTGATCGTAGTTCACTGCACTATCGCGAAATTGCCCTTGCAAAAATGCATTGTAAGCTCGTGCTTTAACCGCAAATCCCGCCCAGATGTAATGCTCATCAATATTTTTCGCTTGCATCAGGCTGGAAGATTTTTCGCCGTAACTGGTGAGATCCGGATTAAATGACGCCCAGGGGCTGTGAATTTTTCCACGACGAATATTCATGCCCCAACTCACTTCGCTGAGGTAACCCACAGACGCCTGCAGCGTGGACTTGATTTCATATTTGTCCGAAAGATCATCCCAATAATCTTGCCGCGCAATCAAATAACGCCCGGTTAATTCACCCCCCTGACTGATTTGATTATCCCAACCCTGTGGCGTTTCGCTTTGGGTCAGACTATGAACTTCGCGCTGTAATTTACCCACCAGATCCGAACCCAAAACTCCCAAAGTAAGTGTCGATTTCCAGGCGACGTTTTCAACAAAATCCACCTGATCACGAGTGCTGGAGAAATAGATCAGGCTGGCGTAAGGCCGATCATTGGGATTGGCTTGCGACAGGCTGATATCTTCCGGCGTAAAACCAAACACGCCGAATTCGCGACTGTAAGCTTCTTTCACATGAATCGATGAATGCTCGTTGCCAATCAACGCATCCAGTGCTCTTAAAGGTTTATTCAGTGAAACCTTTGCATTGGCCAGGTCCGCATTGATTTGCGCAAAGCTGATGCCGTAGGTGTAATCCTGATCGCGGTGGCCGGGCACCAGAATGTCGTTATCAAAAGCAACCATCCAGGCATCAGCAGGCCGATAATGATTTGCGGGATTCGATGGCTCCTGATTGGCAAACAGGGGGCCTGTAATCAGGACCAATACCAACGCATTTACAGGTCTATTCGACTTTAAAAAAGCGACCAGTCGTCTTTTAATTTGCTGCAATTTTTCGATAAAAAACACAATCAACTCCAATCTTTGAATTGAATCAGAATCTGAACTGGCATTAAAAGCTGACCAGTCATCTATAAATGAGTTAAAAAATAAACAGGTTATTCCTGCTTTTTGGAGAACAGCTCAGGCAGGACGGTTAAAAATGCATTCAAGGGCTCACGGCATTTTGCCGCTTTCATCCGCATTACCGTTCCTTCCCAGGCGTTAAACAAAAACTCAGCCAATACAGCTGAAGGCAAATCACTTTTCAGTATTCCCCTCAATCTGGCCTCTTCCAATACATCTTCGATCAATTGGGTGCTGTTTCGCAGAAGTTGGCGTACTTTCAAGCGAATGGCTTCGCTGGATTCAGACATCTCCTGGCACATATTGCCAATAAAACAACCGCCGTTCAGATTCTCCTCGCAGCCACCAATGTTGTCGGTAAAGAAACGGGTGATGCGTTCTTTCGGGCAAAGGTCACGGTCATTCAACAGATTGCGATTGGCTTCCATACGCTCTTCGGTAACTTTTTCCAGCGCAGAAATGGCGAAGTCTTCCTTACTTTTGAAGTAGGTATAAAAAGACCCCTTGGGCAAATCCGCTGCGTCGACTATGTCCTGGATGCTGGTACCGTTATAGCCACGGGTGGCCATGACCTTAAGTCCGGCATCCAGAAGATAATCTTTTTTCAGTTCACGTTTGTTCATGGCATTAATATATGACCAGTCGTCTTGTTTTGCAAGTTCCAGTTTAAAAATTATTGAGCGCGATTCACTGCATTAATCAGCGCCTTGATAGCCGAGGTAATGATGTTGCGATCCTGCCCCACACCAAATACCGGCTTACCGTTGCTCACTTTTACTTCGAGATAGGTCACTGCAGACGCATCCGAACCCTCACCAACACCATGCTCGTGATAATCAATCACGCTGACTTCACAACCCATAAATTGGCTGATGGCATGGGCAGCAGCGTCGATTGGGCCATTACCACTACCACTGATCTCGACGGTTTTATCCTGATGCTGCGCGTAAATGACTATGTCAACCTGATGCGAATCTTCCTGCTCGTGCACCTTGCTGCTTTTGTAAGTAATCGGTGTGTTCACCGCAAAATATTCTTGCTCAAATAATTTGACGATTTCATTGCTCTTGACTTCTTTGCCGGTGGTGTCGCTAACCTTTTGCACCACTGAACTGAATTCAATTTGCAAACGACGCGGCAATTGCAAACCCGCTTCCTGTTGCAACAAGAAACTCACACCACCTTTACCGGATTGTGCATTCACACGCACTACCGCATCGTAACTGCGATTCAAATCGGCAGGATCAATCGGCAAATAAGGCACTTCCCAAAGCGCATCTTTTTTCTGCACCGCAAAACCTTTTTTGATAGCGTCCTGATGTGATCCCGAAAATGCAGTAAACACCAATTCGCCAGCATAAGGATGACGCGGATGCACTGGCAATTGCGTGCACTCTTCATGCAATTTACGCACAGCATCTATGTCAGAAAAATCCAAACCGGGATGAATACCTTGCGAATATAAATTCAATGCAAGCGTTACCAAATCAACATTACCTGTACGCTCACCGTTGCCAAACAAACAACCTTCAACACGATCCGCACCGGCCATTACCGCTAATTCTGCAGCCGCTACCGCAGTGCCACGATCATTATGTGGATGCACGCTGATGACAATAGAATCGCGACGATTAATATTGCGATGAATCCATTCGATTTGATCGGCATAAGTATTCGGCGTGTTCATTTCAACAGTCGCCGGTAAATTTAAAATCAATTTTTTTGTTGGCGATGGATTCCAAATGCTAACCACTTCATCGCAAACTTCTTTCACAAATTCAATTTCGGTGGATGAAAAAACTTCCGGTGAATATTGAAATGTCCAATCCACTTCTGGCGCTTGTGCGGTTAATTCTTTACACCATTTGGTGCCTTGAATCGCAATATTTTTGACACCTTCTTTGTCAGTGTTATACACAATTTTACGAAACGCCGGCGCGAGCGGATTGTACATGTGCAAAATCGCACGCTTGGCACCGCGCAAACTTTGCACGGTTTTTTCGATTAAGTCGTAACGCGCTTGCACCAGCACTTCGATGGTGACGTCATCCGGAATATGATTTTCTTCAATCAACAAACGCGTGAAGTTGTAATCAATTTCGCTCGCCGAAGGAAAACCGATTTCGATCTCTTTAAAACCGATCTTCACCAATTCTTTAAACATACGAAATTTGGTTTGCACCGACATAGGATCAATCAGCGCCTGGTTACCATCACGCAAATCGGTGCTCATCCAGATAGGGGGCTTTTGGATAAAGTTGTTAGGCCATTGGCGATCAGGCAAAGAAACACCGACAAAACGTTGGTATTTGCTGGATGGGTTCTTGAGCATTTTCGGGTTCCTCGATTTGTTTTTGCCCTCACCCTAGCCCTCTCCCAAAGGGAGAGGGAACTGAATCCACTTGGTAGCAGATTGGGAGTCCATCCCCTCTCCCTCTGGGAGAGGGTTAGGGTGAGGGCGATTCTTGAAAGCAAGTCTAGCCAAAGACCACCAGCAGATGATTGCTAAAATTGTTGTTATAAAAATTTTTAGGCAATAAACTGCTAATAAGACCATTATTATTGAAATAAATCACCCCACCCTAGCCCTCCCCTTGGCAAGGGGAGGGGACAGATCTCACTCCACAGTAAGTAGGGAGTAAAGTTCCTCCCCCTTGCCAAGGGGGAGGTTAGGAGGGGGTGAAAGGCCACGGAGACCTATATGGAACTCGACCGCTACGACAAACAAATACTCGAACTCTTGCAAAAGAATGGCCGCATCTCTAATCAGGAGTTGGCTGACAGCATCAACCTGTCGCCTTCACCTTGTTTACGCCGGGTTAGCAAGCTGGAAGAGTCCGGAATCATCGATGGCTATGTCGCCTTGGTAAACGCCCGTAAATTGGGACTTACCTTGGTGGCGTTTATTTCCATCAGCATGGACAAACACACACCCGACCGATTTGATCTGTTTGAAAAAACCATTGGTGGTTATCCCGAAGTCCTGGAATGCCATTTGATCACCGGCCAATCCGCTGATTATTTACTAAAAGTCATAGTGAAAGACATGGATGGTTATCAACAATTTTTGTTGCAAAAATTGACGCGCATTGAAGGTGTGAGTGGTGTGCATTCTTCTTTCGTATTGAAATCGCCGGTGGATAAGACGGCTTTGCCGGTGGGATAAATCCATCAGGGGAAAAATATTTGCACCAATCCAATACTCAAAATCGAGGCATTCTATGAAGCTTAGAGGTGATGTCACCATTAATGGTAACAGCTATAAAAAAGGTGATTCCATTTCTGGCTGGTCGGTATATCCCTTTTTTATGATGCATATGCTTATGTTTGGCGGCTCTGGATTTTTTATGGCCTATTCAGACGATCCTGCACCTGTGGCTTTTTTATATGCTCATGGTGGCTTTGCTATTTTGATTTATTCCATTTTTTATTTGATTTTCTTTGGCAGGGAACAAGTCAAATGGATGTTTATCAATGCTGTTCTGGGTATTTTTGGCATCTATGCTGAAATTGATTTAATCCTTGGAATATTTGACAAACATGTCAGTGATTTTCCTTTTTATGTTCATGTAATCCCTTTTCTTTATTACGTACTCTACACTTTCTTGTTGCGGCAAGCTGTATTGGATATTTTTAATGCAAACGAAGATGAAGAAAAAGAAAACACTGTTAATAAATATTACATTGGCATTTCGTTGATTGTTTATGGGCTGCTCTTTTTGTTTGCGTAAATTTCTTGTTATATCATAACAACAGAATATCTAAATCTTTTAGCTGAATTTAAGGCGAATCAGATTTTCGCTCCGTAGGTTGGGGTGCAAACCCCAACACGACCATCTCAAACCAAAAGCCAAAATGGGAATATTTTTGAATAAGTGAATTGTTAGAGACATTTTCACGAATCCATTTTTGTTTTAGTTTCACTTCGTCATCCCTGCGAAGGCAGGGACCCAGTCTTTGATTTGATTGAAATTTTGTAACTGCTGGATTCCTGCCTTCGCAGGAATGACGATTAATTTTTATTCGTGCAAAACTCTCTATTAAAGTTACGTTTTTTATTGAAGGACGAGTGTTGGGGTTTTCACCCCAACCTACGGGATCGAGAATAATTTTACAATTCTTTCGGAAGGAATTATGTTTCCGTCTGCGGTAAAACTACATCTAGCGTTCTGTTGTGATATCTCATAATCGAACCGAATTCTGTAAACATACTCCCAAAGACTATTTACATACCGTACGTAACATCTAGGTTTCGCTAAAAACTTA